>CAYUWE010000001.1:0-20114 GCA_964448255.1 uncultured bacterium
TTTTTAATTGCTTCACTTATATTCTCTATGCCAAAAAGTTCTTTTGCTTGTTCAATTGGCTGTGTAAAGCTTTTTGTCATATATGCTTGGTAACCATATATGGCACCGATTGTTATTACAAAAAAAGCAGAGGCGGTTACTAATTTGTGGGTTTTTAACCATTGAGTTGAGTTTTCATAAAAACTTTTTTTTGTGTTTTCTGGTATTTCTTCTTCTTTTGTTTCTTCTATTGTTGGCTCTATCTCCATTGTGGGAGGCATTTCTTCAACTTCTTTTTCTTTAAAAAAAGTAATCATATGCTGGGAAAATAGCATTTCTAATTAAATTTCCAATAATAAGATCTATAACATATAACCCAGGGAAAAATGTCATTACAAGAAATACCTTGTAAGCTACTTGTATAAAGCCACAGTTATCATCGGCATAATGCCACACATACATAGCTGCAGGAGGCTTTATAATGCTATATTTTGGTTGTATGCTTTCTATTTCTTGTGGAAGGTTAATAGGTTTCTCTAACGGTTTTGTTGAATTTATAGAAGCCATAATTACTCCATAATAGTTAAAAAAGAGAGAAGATCTTATAAAGAGAATTTATTATAAGCAATAAAAAAGGCCACTCATAAAAATGGCCTTTTTTTGATAAGAGCTATACTAGTTTAGGACAGCGTAAGTTATTTATTTGATATTCAAGATCACTAACTTCATTAAATGCATCTTTATGACCGGCTTGAATTGCTTTTGCTGTTTCTGGAATAATTCCTTTAGGAGGGTTGTCTAAGAGTTTTTTGAATTCTTCATATTTTTTATTTGCAACAGCTAATTTATCTTGTAGTTCTTTACAGAGTTTTTCATTTGAAAATATTAAATTCCAAGCCTTATGAAATGGCTCTGTTAAGCTTTGTGTTATGTATGCTTGTTTGGCATATATAGCAGCCATTATTAATCCAACAGTTACACAGCTACCGACGACTATTTTTTTTGTAGCGGACCATTTTTTTGCTTCTATTGGCTTTTCTTTTTCTATTGGTTTTTCTACTTCTTGAACTTCTTGTTTTTCTACAATTGGAATTTCAACTACTTCTTTTTTAGAAAAAAAATGATGATAAGTGTTTAGTACAACTAGTCTGATAAAGTTGCCAATAATAAAATCAGCAAGAAATGCTACTGGATATATACCAGAAGCTACAATAAATATCTTGTAAGCTGCTTGTTTCCATTGAACTTTGTCATCTTGAAATGACCATATTTTATCAGCTATAATTGTGCTAAAATGTTTATATTTAAACTTAGAATCTATTGGCAGAGTAACAGTTGATAAAGGTTGTGCTACGGGTGCTTTGAGACCGGCTATAGTGGCCATATTAGCTCCTTTTTTTTGGTGTTAAGGAAAAAATATGAAGACTTTATAAAGAATAATTTTAATAAGCAACAATTTCTTTAAAATTGTTGCTTATCACTAGATATTAAGCTCCAGCAACAGGGAGACTTGCAAAACCTTCTTTTTTCGCTAGGGTATATAAAGGATCGCCTGGATATAGTTTTGATTTGTTAAAGAAATCTTTTCTGTTTTCTTTTGGTATATTTATTGCTAATTCATTATCTAATTTCTCTTTTCTTTTTTGAAGTTGCATTTGAGAGTATTTTAAATAATCTTTTTTAGCTTCTTTAAACCGAGGATGACTCTTTTTTATTGATTCAAGATTATCATATTTTTCTCTTAGAGAAAGAGGAAGTAAAATTTCATCTCTATCTAATTGCTCTAGATCTACGAAATCTTCTTTTTCCCTTATATTCATTTCATCATAAAATTCTTTAAAATGTCTTGATCTAGGGTCGATTTTTTTTCCAAATAATTCTTGTAGATCCTCTGGAACGTCAACTAAATGCTTATTAGTAGGTTGAGATTTTAAAAAATGATTTTTACATTGATTATATACATAATTCAATGTACGTGGAATTCCTTCTTTAACTAAACCATATGCAACAAGCATTTCAAATCCCAAATGTGTTTTATCAATGTTTTTATCAGTCCATATGTTAGTCATTACCTCTATTGGATGTAGAGAGCGGTTTTCAGAAATATTTTTATAGACACTAAAAATATTTGTATTAACACACATTCTGTAGGTAAATGCCGCTGTAAGTGCTGTTATACAAACAAGCGATGCACCAGCTATATATTTTGTGTAAGGGATTTGTTTACGAGGCTTTACAACAATAGGTGTATTTTCTTCTTTAGGAGCTTCTTCAACCTCTTGTAATGGGGGCTCTTGTTCTGGTACTTCTTCTGTACATCTTAAATTATGAAGAGCTACAAAAGTATTATTAAAAGTTTTAAATGCATGAACGGCTGTGTCTAGAACTATAGATATTCCGATGGGTCCAAAAAGTGTTATAGCTGTATAATAAATAATTCTTACTACTGTATTGAAATCCCTCTCTTTTGGGATATCAAAAACAAGTTTGTTAAAATTATGAAATTCAATTTTATCCCAAGGATGATAACTTTTTATTTCACTTGTTGGTAAAGATTTTATTAGCATAAAACACCATAGTTATTTATTTTTGTGCATAATATTTTATTGCTAAGAAGTATATTTGTAAACTATTTTGAAGCGATAAAATTTATTTTGATAACGTTATTAAATAATTTAATTTGTCTGTACTTTGAAGTTATTCATAATAATAATATTTTAGTTGCTATGTAGATAATGTTGTTTTAATGAAATTCTTTTATTCTTCTAATGGATTATCATCAATTCTTAAGTCATTTAATTCTCTTAGCGGCGGTGGAATGTGTGTAATTCGGTTGCCAGAAAGATTGAGGAGTACTAACGCTGGCCAAGGTGTTATTGATACTTCTCTTAATTGATTATAAGCAAGCTTGAGGCATATTAGTGTTGTTAAGTTAGAAAATTCTTTAGGAATTTTTTTTATTCGATTATGTGAGAGATGCAATGCTTCTAATTTGGTTAATAAGCCAATAGATGAAGGGATACGTTCTATTTGATTATGCGAAAGACAAATAGCAACTAAATTTACCAATCTACCTATTGCTTTGGGGATAAATCGAACATCGTTATTTCTAAGATATAAGGCCTTTAATTGACGGAGTTTTTTTGGAATATGTAATAATTGATTATTATTAAGAACTAGTGTTATTAATTGACTTAATTTTTTTGGAATTACTGAGACTTGGTTGTCAGATAGATGAAGTTCTTTTAATTGTGTTAAATCATCCGGTATTTCTGTAATCTCATTACTAGAAAGATCTAGAGTATGTAATGTTGTTAATTTACCTATAGCGGGTGGAATATGTGTAAATCGATTATTTTTAAGAACAAGTGTTTCTAAATTTGATAAGTCACTAAATCCTTTGGGGATTCTTTCAATTTCATTATAGTAAAGATAGAGTGTTGTTAATTTTGTTGATCTAAATTCCTCATTGGGAAGGTTTGTTATTTGGTTTGTAGAAAGATCAAGAGTATTTAATTTAGGCAATTGAAATACAGCTATAGGTATGTTAGCTATTTGATTGTTATTAAGAGCAAGGACTTGTAATCTTGATAATGGCCATTCTTCATCAGGGAGTTGATCAATTTGATTTTCACTAAGATCAAGTTTTATTAAATGTGTTAACTGAAAGACAACTTTAGGTATATCTGATAATCGGTTAAGTCTTAGTTCAAGTGTTTGTATATTTACAAATAATCCTACTTCATCAGGGAGTGATCGTAAATTACGGTCATTGAATGTCATTATTTTAACGGTTTCAACATTATCTTTGTTTTTTATTAAAAACCATCTAATACTCATAGCTTGTCTATGTGGTGATATTTGAACAAAAAACTGTGTTTTTAATGCAGAAAAATCAAATAATGTTGTTACTGGTATTGGAATAAACAAATCCAACAAATGTTGATCTTGTTCTTTTTGTTTTTCTAACCAAGAATGAATTTGAAAATATGCATTTTCTAATGAGTGTTTATGCATTGTTGCTTTGTATAGTTTGTTACCTCTACTGCCAAAATATAGTGATGATATTGTTTGAAGTTTCGAAAATAATGAAGAGATTAATTCTAAGCTCTGGGGTTGACCTGGATCTGTTTTAGAAATGATTGTTGCTATATTAGTGTCAAAATATTCTTTTGATTCTTTTATTGTTCCAAAAAGTAAGCGTAAGTTGTCTATAATTTGCTTTGCAAATTTAACAAAATCTCTAAAGCCTAGATATTCAAAGGCTTTTTCGAAATCTTGCTCTTCATGTAAATATTCTCTAACAATAGTTGTTTTAAGATCAAAAGGTAGTTGAAGTAGTGGACTTGAAGGACTTGATGTCATGGTTATTTTTATTCCGTAAAGCCTAGGATAATATCATTATATTGACATTTCTTTCGAATTATTTGATTAAGGATTTATCTATAAGAATAGTTGCCTTCTAAGTTAGTAGATTCCTAATCTTTTTTGGAATTTCTATAAAATTATTCTCAAAAAAGCATAAGAGATTGATCTTTAGATGGCTAAGTATAATAAGAGTTCTAAATTGGATTATTTTTGATTTCGTGGTACTATATACACGTAACATACATGTGAGAGGGTCATGAAAGGTTGGATAGCTTTAGATATTGATGGGACAATAACAGCTGATAAGTATGTAGTGCCTAAAGGCACTATAGAGTACTTAAAGAGCTTATATGAAAAGGGCTGGAAAATTGCTATCATAACGGGAAGAACGTTTGCTTTTTCTATGCCTATTTTAGATTGTTTTGATTTTCCAATTATTGCTGGTGTGCAAAATGGTTCTGCTATTTTTGAAATGCCTTCTAAAAAGATGTTAGCTACAAATTATATGGATTTATCAGTTATTGCAATAGCTGAAAAGGCGATTTGTGGGTTGGATATTGCACTCGCAATATATGCTGGAGCTGAAAATAGTGATATGTGTTACTGGAAAAGAGGGGAATTTACAAAAAAATATTCAAATTACATGGATGAATTAACTAATCATCCTTTGCTAGTAAATCATGTTGTAGATTCATTTGATATCGTTGGACTACAAAGTTTTCCCTTAATAAAATGTGTTGGAGAAAAAGATAAGATAAATACTTTTATTTCTAGAATAGAGAAGGAAAATCATTTTAATTATGCTCTTGTAAAAGATCTATTTAGTGATAAATTATATACGCTTTTAGTAACTAGAAATGATGCTTCTAAAGGCTTTGCGATAAAAAGCCTTTCACAAAACACTGGTGATTTAATAATTGCTGCAGGCAATGATAATAATGATTTATGTATGCTTAAAGCTGCAGATGTTAAAATTGCTATGCAAGATTCTCCAAAAGAACTTCTAGATATAGCTGACTATATTGCTCCAACAGCAGATAGAGAAGGAATAATTCCTGCTTTAGAATACGCTGTTAATAAGTTAGGAGGATAAATATCCATCTAATGATTTGCTATCCATAGCAAGGCCCATAGCATGAAGGCCATTATCTACAAATACAACGTTTCCAGTAATTGCTGAAGATAATGGAGATAATAAAAATACACAGCTGTTTGCAACTTCTTTAGCATATAGCTCTTTTTGCAGGGGTGCATTTTCTTTAGAGTAATTTATCATATAATCTATCATGCCTATTGCTTTTGCAGCTCTTGATCTAAGTGGCCCTGCAGAAATACAATTAACTCTAATATTCCATTTTCTTCCAGCTTCCCATGCTAAAGTTTTAGTATCGCTTTCTAATGCTGCTTTAGCAGAACTCATACCGCCACCATATCCTGGAACAGCTCTTTCAGATGCAATATAGCTTAGTGAAATTGTAGCTCCATCTTTATTCATTATTGGTCCAAGATGTGATAGAAAACTAATAAATGAATATGAAGATGAGCTTATAGCTGCAAGATATCCTTGCCTAGATGTTTCTAGAAGTGGCTTTTTTACTTCGGGAGCATTTGCAAGTGCATGTACAAAATAATCTATATGCCCTACATCTTTTTTAATTTCATTTGCTAATTCTTCAATTGTATAATGCTCACAATTGGCATATCTTTTGTTTTCTAAAATTTCTTTTGGGATATCTTCTTTTTTATCAAATGTTGCGTCTATCGGATAGACTTTTGAATATTCCATTAATTTGCCATTTGATAATTTTCTAGATTCATCAAATTTGCCTTTTTCCCAGGAAGTTAAAAAGATTTTTAATATAGGGGTCCATGTGCCGATGAGTATTTCTGCTCCAGCTTCTTGCAGCTCTTTTGCTATAGCCCATCCAAATCCTTGATCATCACCAATACCTGCTATAAATGCTTTTTTACCTTTAAGATCAATATTTTTCATAAACACACCTAATTAAAAAAAATTATTCCTTAGTCTAACAAAAGATATTCTATTGCTCAAGGGACGATTGATCATTGATGATAAATAAAAAAAAATATATATGAAAGATAGGGGAACTAGGAAATTAGGACAATTTATGAGAACAATAGCTATCGTAAATCAAAAGGGTGGTTCAGGTAAAACTACAACTACTGTTAATTTAGGTGCTGCTTTAGCAGAATTAGGAAAAAAAGTGTTGTTGATAGATTTAGATCCACAATCATCAACATCGCTTTGGTATGGATTTAAAGATAAAGGTAGAGGATTGTTTGATGTATTTACTAGTACATCAAAAAAATTTATAGAAGCTGTTGAAAAAACTAAATATGAAGGGTTAGATATTATTCCTTCTTCTCCATTATTAGCAGGTGTTGAAAAAATGCTTGTTACACACTCTAAAGCTGAAGTTGTATTAAAAGAAAAGCTAGATAAACATAAAAATAAAAAATGGGATTATATTTTAATTGATTGTCCTCCTACCTTAGGTGTTTTATCATTAAATGCTCTAGCTGCAGCTAAAGAAGTTGTTGTACCTGTAGAGACTCATGTAATGGCACTTCATGGCTTAGTTCAGCTATTAAAAACGATTAACCACGTAAAAGAAAAGGTAAATCCAGCATTAAGAGTAACAGGAATACTCCCTTGTAGGGTTAATTGCAGGACAAAGCATTCTCATGAAGTTATAGGGCAATTAAAACAGCGATTTGCTGATCAAGTATATAATAGCTTTATTAGAGAAAATATAAAAATAGCAGAAGCGCCCTTGCATATGCTTCCAGTAATACATTACGAAACTAAATGCAATGGATCGGAAGATTATAGAAAACTTGCTAAAGAGATGATAGGACAAGAATAATCTTATTTAATTGAAGATTTTTTTCTTTTCCAACCTTCTGCTGTAAGGACTTTTTCCTTTTTAAACTTTGGCTCTTCTAAAGTAATTTCTTTTGCTTTTTCTTCAGTTTTCTTTTTACTTTTTTTTGTAGTTTCTTTTTTTTTATTTTTTTTCCTGAAAAATACCATAAAATCCTAAAATTTTTTTGCCGCTAATATTTTAATGGCCTTTAGATGAGATTGTCAATGAATTTCCTTGATTTTCTAGAGGTTAAACAAGTATGTTACCTAAAAAAAGAAAAAATTTATGAAATGTATAGATATCAATCAGTTTATTAAAGAAATAACTAGCAATAAATTTCAGTATTTTTTGCTTGTTATTCCTAGCGAATATGAGAGAAAAAAATTAATCGAAAGAATAATCAAACATTTTTCTAAAAATAAAGAATATTCTATTAATAATTTTTCCGCTTCTGAAGATGTTATAGAAAAAGTTTTAGAATCATTTAATACTCCTTCTTTATTTGGGGGAGAAGCTTTTACTGTGATAGATGATTTGCAGCAATATCGAAAAAAGGATTTAGAAAAATTATCAACTTTTTTGAAAAAACAAAATCTTCAGGGGAATGTTTTATTTGGCTCAAAAGAGAAAAAATCTATCCTTTCGATATTTCATATTATTGAGCAAAGGGGAGTGGTATTAGATTTATCATCAGAAAAGTTTTGGGAAAAAGAAAAAAGATTAAAGATCTATTTTATTGAGAAATGTAGGAAAAATGGGAAAAATATAACCCTAGATACAATGAATAAGCTATTTGATAGAGTTGGCTTTGAGATGGATGAAATAGATAATGAAATAGAAAAGTTAATAACTTTTGTTGGAGATAAAGATACAATAGATATAGGCGATATAAAAAAGATATGTATCAATTCCTCTCATAATACTACATGGCAACTAGCAGAAAAAATAGTATGGAAAGAACCTCTAAAAGAGAGAATTGAAGATGTTATCTTAGATACTACATTTTTCCATGGGTTTATTATAGCACTTCGTTATCAATTACAACTTGGCTTGAAATTAGCAAGTTTTGCTTTAAGTAATTTAAGAATAGAAGATCATTTATCATATTTCCCTCGTGTCTCTATCTCTTCTTTAGAGAAAAAACAAAATGTTGCAAAGACAAGAGGAGTAACTTTTTTTAAAAAAGCATTAATAGAGCTATTTAAAATAGATCTTTTATCGAAAAATCAGACGTATTGTCTACCAGCATTAATTGATTTTTTAAGAGGACGGTTAGAATTTTTATTATATTATGAAAAAGTTGATAAAACCAGCACTAATACTTCTTCCGAATCTATTAGATCCTAAAGAAGATTATCACTATTTTCTGCCAGGTAAAATTGAAGAGATAGTAAATTCACTTGATGGATTAATTGCAGAGAGTGAAAAAGAAGCAAGAAAATACCTATATAGGTTTTTTGATAGGGAAAAAGCATTTTCTTTTCCAATAAAACTATTAAATGAACATACAGAGGATAAAGATATTGCCTCTCTTTTAGATTTTTTTAAAAAAAATCAAAGGTGGGGGCTAATATCAGATTGTGGCCTTCCATGTATTGCTGATCCAGGTTCAAAATTGGTTAATTTAGCTAATTTAAAAAATGTATATGTAGAAGCAGTATCTGGCCCATCTTCAATAGTATTTGCACTTTTACTATCAGGCTTTTCTTCTCAAGAATTTTCATTTCATGGGTATTTACCTAGGAAATTTGATGAATTAAAACTTGTTATAAAAACTATTGAAAAAAATGCTAAAGTAACACAGCTATGGATAGAAGCTCCTTATAGAACTGATAGAATGATTAATTTTTTAACAAATACTCTAAAACCAAATACCAAATTATGCGTTGCTATAGATCTATCTATGCCTACACAAAAAGTTATTAATAAATCTATAGATAAATGGAAGAAACATCCTATTACTATTGGGAAAAGACCAGCTATATTTTTAATAAAGTCAAATTAGACTCTCAGCTACCGTATCATAAAATAAAAAGCCTTTGTCTGTAAGTTTTATGATATTACCTTTTATATCGATAAACCCTTGATTTTGTAGACAAGCGATTTCATTTTTTGTTTCATGAGGCAATTTATAAAAGCTTTTTTCAAAAGTTTTTATATCAACACCATTTTTTAGTCTTAAATTGATAACAAAGAGTTCTTTAATATTTTCAGGATACTGCAGCGTTTCTTCAAAGGCTACTATAGAAGCATTATTTTGCAAGTTGTTTATATATTTATTAACATTGCAAATGTTTTGATATCTTTTGTTGTTAAAATAACTAAATGCAGAAGGACCAAATCCCAAAAATGCTCTTCCTATCCAATATCCAACATTGTGGATAGATATTTTATTATCTTTGGCAAAAGCAGATATTTCATACCTATCAAATTGCATCTTTTTTAGCTCAAAAAGAGCTGTTTGTAAAAGCTCTAATGAAAGCTCATTTTTTGGCATAAGAGGTATGAACTTTTCTTTTTTTCTCCCAAAATATGTGTTTTCTTCGATCGTTAGATTATATAAAGATATATGAGTTAGAGGGAGGCTTTTTAATTCTTTTAAGGTGTTTTCCCAGCTTTTTATGTCTTGATTAAATATATCATACATAAGATCGATGGAAATGTTATTTATTCCAGCATCATATGTATGTAAAATAGCATCAATAGCTTGTTTTGATGTATGAGTTCTATTGAGAACTTTTAATAAGTTATTATCAAATGACTGCACTCCTATGCTAACTCTATTGATACCTATTAATAAGAGTTCTTTCATTTTTCTATATGAAATATCACATGGATTAGCTTCTATTGTTATTTCACAATCTTTTGCTATCTGAAAAGACTTGTTAATCCAAGAAAGGATTTTTTCAAAATACTTGGTTTCTAATAAAGATGGGGTGCCTCCACCAAAATATATAGACACAACATTTTTGTTTTTTATCACATCTTTATTTTTTTCTAATTCAAGTAATAAAGATGAGATAAATTGATCTATAATTTCTTTAGTATTTTTTATTGAATAAAAATGACAGTAAGGACATTTTTTTTTGCAAAATGGAATATGAATATAAAGACTTATATCACCAGTTGTCTGCATCAGGGTCGTCTAGAATGCCTCTTTTCCAACGATTTCTATCAGAAAATGGGTCTTCTTCTTCTTCAACAATTGTCATTTCTTCAGTGTTATATTCTGTTTCATCACCGCTAGATGTTTCTACATCAAATGATTCTGCTTCTAAATCTATTCCTGCTTCAGCAACATCAATTCCCATATCCATGTCTGGCAGTGTGTGTGGATCTGCATAAGCTTGTCTTGCAGAAGGCCTTTTTGGAGCAATAAATTCTTCTATTTCCCCATTTTCTTTCATAAAACGTAATTTTTCTTTTTCTTCTTTTATCTTGTCTTCAATAATTCTAATTTCTTCTTTGTGTTTATCTACATCTTTTTTTGGAACTAATCCTAAATTCATCCATTGCAGAAGATCTTCTAATTCTGTTTCTAATTTTTTTAATCTTTCACTTTTCAAATTTGTCATTTTTTCCTCTTGTTATAAGAACGGTAATATGCCCTTTGCAAAACCTATCTTTGCACATAGCTTATGTACAAAAAGTAAATTTTTTTGGGAAATATTTTTTTTACTTTTGATGAAGATTTTTTGATATTGCTACTCAAACACCTTCAATATGAGAAATTTAATATTTAATTTTCACCGTTCCATTTTTTATTATGCATTGGCAAGCTAACCTGTCATTTCCTTTTTCGTCTAAAAAATCAGCTTCGGCATCGGTCATTTCGTTCAAATTTTCCATTCCTTCTTCTACTTGTATTATACAAGCGCCACAAACGCCTTCTAAACATGCCATAGGAACGCCATGTTTTTCACAAGCATCTTTTATTTCAGAATTGTCTGGTAATTCTACTTCATCTTTACCATTAAATACTAGCTTAGCCATTGATTTTTACCTCTTACAATGAATCGTTAGCGAGTAAGTGTAAGAAAAGTATTCAAAAAAATCAATAGTAATTCTTTTTAGTGGATTTGTTAATAAAATTTTTTTCGTTTAACAGTTCTATTGCTGTTTCTTTAAGAGTTTTAATTCCTTCTGGAAAGCCACATTGAATAAGTAGTGTTTGAAGGTTGGAAAATTCTGTTTCTAATTGATCTAATTGACTTTCTAAAAGGGCGATTTTCCCAAAAAGAGGTTTGTTATTATAATTATCCATATTATACCCCCTTATAATGGATCCCTTAAGTGATATTATACTCGATTTTGAATTAAATTTCTATGGAGCAAATATTTTAAATTAGGCTTAAAGACTATTTGGAAAGAAATTATTTGAATTATTAGATTAGATGTTTAATTTTAAAGGCTCTTTTTTCTTCTTTGGAGCTTCTTCTATTGCAGGCTTTATCAGAATCCTTTCTTGGGGCGATAATGTTAGACGAATCATATAAAAAGCTTCCAATATGCCTCTATCATTTTCTGCTGAAAGAGTATCATCTTTTTCATCTTTGATATTTCTATTATGCAAAAACTGCAGCTTATCATAATAAAATAAAGAGCTAGATAATTTACTTTCGTCGAATGAATCAACAGTAGATTTATAAGCTTCTAAAGCTTTTTTTACATAGCCTGTAATCTCATGTAACATTTCTTCATCTAGATCGTCTGGAAGCCTAGTTACGCTAACTTCATCATTTTCTGTAAGAGAATATGAAATTATCTGAACATCATAGATTTTGCCACTTGGTGCTTTAAGCTCACCAACAGTTTTCCAGTCTTTGCTTTCTTTTAATTGGTTAGGAATGTCAAATGCATCTAGAGCTGATACACATGTACTATCTGATGATGTAGATGATGCACTGGAGAAAGAAGCCATATTACCTCGTTTTAATTTCAAAATATTATAACATTTATTTTAATTATTTTCAATATAATCAAATAACCCTCTGATTATGAAATAATTACAAATTAACCGATAAAGTTAATTATTCTTAGGCTTTGAGAGTGAGGGGGTTGCGTATTATAAAATCATTATTTTAATGCTTAAATAAATTACTAGTATGTCGTATAATATTGTTAAAAAATCTTAAAGAGTAGGTTTATATTATGTTAACAGAGATCTCAGCTTATCCATCAAATTTATTAACAAGAGTTGGTAATTGGCTTAAACCTGTTGCTCAAAATGAAGCAATAGAACTACCTAAAATAACACCTCAGCCTACAAGAGAGGAGCTACAAGTTGCTAAAACAAGAGCTATAGTTCAAGAATTACAACAAGAGCCACCAGCGCAAAATACCTTTGGGAAATTAAAGGCTATAACAGAAGAATGTACAATACTTCATGCAGATATATTTTGTGTTGTTAGAAGTGGTGGAATGACCATTTTAAGTAATAAACAATTTAAATTCCTTGGAGCTTTAGTTAGTAAAGTTGATAGAATTGTTGGATCATTTGTAGGTGCTGTTGGACTTATTTTTGTTAAATCTACATCTAGAGAGATCGTTAAATCAATAAAAGAAAATGATGAAGAAAAAACTGTTCTAAGTTGTATAAATATCGTTGCTGATAGTACTTTAACTGCCGCTGGAATATTCTGGGCCATAGCTGGAGCCGGTGAATTAATCAATATTTCTAAAAGAGTGATAGATAAAGTAGGTGGATGGATAGATAGAACTTTTGCTATTTCATCTTTAACTTATGCTATATCTTCTCTATTCCAAATAGTCATCTTGAAACAATTCCAATATAAATTAAGTGATGCTCTAAAAACAGATGAAGATGTAGAAAAATTTGTTACTTATGTAAAAGGTGAAGTTTTAGTATCAAAGGAACATGAAGACGCTGTTGTCAATGGAATTCAAGAAGGTGACAATAGACAAGCTAAAGCAGAAGAAATCTTATCAAAAGAACAAAGAGTTATCTTAAAACGCCTTGAGAGAAGATGTTCAAAAGAAGTCTATGAAATCTTTTTAAATGATAATTTAAGTGTTTCTCAAAAAAGAGAGTTAATAGAAAAATTACTAATAGATAATATAGCAAAAGTAAATTCTCACTATATGCGGTTCGCTTCTTCAATAGCTAGTGCTGCTGTATGTATTGCTTCTATGATGAATCCAACTAGTGCTTTAGTATATTTTGGGTTTACTATGACCGGACTTATGACTCTAGCTTTAGACTGGGGTGATAATCAAATGATTAAGGGATATGTAGCTCCAAAAGAGACTTTAAAGATAAAAGAAGCATAATTTAAAACTTGATAAGTTTTGATTTTCTATATATAGCTTAAAAAAAAGTTTTTTATACTTGGTTTTATGCTAGATCAACACTACTTATCAATTTTCTTAGCTTATATAGGTACGGAAAAAGGGCTTTCTAAAAATACTCAAGAAGCATATTCAAGAGATATTGGCTTTTTCTTATCTTTTATTGAGAAAAATAAAAAAGTATCTATAGATAAGATAAAGCAAGAAGATATTATCTCTTATATAAGCTTTATCAAAAATAAGGGCTATGCTAGCTCTAGTTTGTCTAGAATATTTATTTCCCTAAAGGTGTTTTTTAGGTTTTTAAAGAAAGAAAATATTATTGAAACTGATATCACAAAATTCTTTGATCTTCCCAAAATATGGCAGCTAATACCTACAGTTTTATCGGTAGATGAAGTAGATAGGTTATTAACTAAGCCAAATATATCAACATATATTGGTGCAAGAGATAAAGCTATTTTAGAATTGATTTATGCTGCTGGAATAAGGGTGTCAGAAGCTTGTGAGCTTCATATTTGTGATGTTTCTGATGAAAGTGTAAAGGTATTTGGAAAAGGTAAAAAAGAAAGGATTGTTCCTGTTGGTAAAAAAGCAATTGAGGCTATAGATTACTTTTTATTAAATTTTAGAAAAGTTGCTAAAGAGGGTGATTTCTTATTTACTTCATCTATGGGAAAAAAGATGAGTAGAATAAGCGTTTGGCAAAGAATAAAAATATACGCAAAAAAAGCAAAAATCTATAAAAATATATCTCCACATACCTTAAGGCATTCTTTTGCAACACACTTGCTAGAAAATGGTGCTGATTTAAGGCTTATTCAAGATATGCTTGGACATGAAAATATCGCTACAACGGATAAATATACTCATATCTCAAAGCAGTTTATGAAACAATCTTTTGAAAAGTTTCATCCACGTCCTTGATTTTCTTCTTCTTGAACTTTCTTTTTAAATATCTTTTTAGAAATAGCTGATATTTTTTCTTGCGCTACTTCTAAATAGTAATAGATGACTGGTGTTAAAAATAGTGTTAGTGTCTGAGAAATTAATAAACCACCAACGACAGCTAACCCAAGGCCGCGTTTCGTTGCTGCAGCAGCACCACCAATTCCTAATGCGATTGGAAGTGCTCCCATCAATGCTGATACTGTAGTCATTAAAATAGGGCGAAAACGTATTAAACAAGCTTCAAATATTGAATCAAATGCATTTTTATTTTCATTTTCCCTTGCTGCATTTGCGAAGTCTACCATCATAATACCGTTTTTCATAACGATACCTATAAGCATTATAACACCTACTATAGCATAGAGGTTTAACTCTTCTCTAAAAATAAATAGTGTAACTAATGCACCAAAGGCTGTTGGTGGAAGGGCACTCATAACCGTCATTGGATGGATAAAACTCTCATAAAGTATACCCAATATCACATAGATAATAAAAAAGGTGATTATAAATAAAAATGGCAGATCAGCAAATGATGTTTGGAAAACATTGGCTGTTCCTTGTACAGACCCATTAACTGAAGATGGCAAGTTTTCTTTTGCTACCTTTGATATTTCTTCTAATGCTTGGCTAAGAGCTATTCCATCAAGGTTAAATGCTATTGTAGCAGAAGGAATACCATTTATATGGTTTACTGAAAGTGGCCCTACATTTTCTTTAAATTTTACAACTTCAGATAAAGGGATTAATTGATTAGTTGTTAGAGACTTTATATATAAGTCTGATACAACAGATGGGTTTCTATAGAATTCTGGAAGCGTTTCTATTATTACGTCAAATTGGTTAATAGTAGTATTTATTGTAGAAATTTTCTTGTTTGAATATGATACCGTAAATATCCCTTCAATATCTTGCGCTGTTAACCCCAAATCTGAAGCTCTATCTCTTTGTATTTCCATTTCTAATTGCGGCTGTTGTATCTCTAAGTCACTAGATACTTGGGCTAAGCCTGGAAGGCCTTTTACTAGAGTTTCCATTGTTGTTGCATATTTATTTAAGTTCTCTTGAGAAATAGCTGTAAGGCAATATTGATATAACGCCCTTACGTTACTACCTATTTGTAAGTTAATGGTTGGAAGCTCAGAAATAAAGGAATTTACTCCAGGAACAAAATAAAGGCTAGTCATTAATCTTTCTATAACCTTATCTTGACGCCCTCTTTCTTTATATGGTTTTAACCTAATAAACATTAACCCTTCATTGTCACTTTCTACAGAAGAGGCGTTTACAAGATAATCCACAGCGGGGTCATCTAATATGATGTTACCAACTTTCTTTTGATAGTCTTCCATTCCAAATGGAGATGTTCCATCTCTAGCTTTGGTAAATCCTCTTAAAAAACTTACATCGTCATTAGGTAAAAATCCTTTTGGTAGCTGTGTATATAAGAAAAATGATAATACAACACATGAAAGACCAATTATAAGCATGGTAAATCTATGCTTCATAGTCCATGTGAGCCCTCTTTTATATGTATTTAGCATCTTTTCATTGGATTTATCAACCATCCTTTCAATAAAATTTTTCTTTTTGTTGGGATCATGTTTTGGAATGAAAAATCTACAAAGTAGAGGCGATAGTGTAAGCGAGATTATCCCAGAAAGCGCAATAGCAATAACAATTGTAAGCGCAAATTCTCTAAATAACCTTCCAACAACACCGCCCATAAATATCATAGGGATAAATACTGAAATTAAACAAAGAGTCATTGAAAGTATTGTTATAGCTATTTCTTTTGATCCTGCAAGAGCAGCATCAAGAGGGGCTTCTCCTTGTTGTACGTGGCGAACATTGTTTTCAAGTACAACAATAGCGTCATCTACTAAGAATCCGATAGATAAAGTCAAAGCAAGCAAAGACAAAATATCTATACTAAAGTTTAACAGATACATCACAGTAAATGTTCCGATAATTGAAAGGGGAAGTGCTAAGACAGGGATTACTGTATTTAATAGTTTGCCAAGGGTTAGATAGATAATTATTACTACTAATATAAATGCAATTAAAAGAGTGTGTTTTACATCTTCAACACTTTGAAAAATGTTTAATGATTGGTCATATACTCTATGGTAAATTAACGATGAGGGTAGTTGTTTTTGAATTGTTGGTAGTAGTTTGTCAATTCTTTGAATTACAGCGACAGTATTTTCTCCAGGTTGCCGTTGAATAGCTATAATAACACAAGGTTGGTTAGCTGTTCTCGACATGTAATTTAAATAGTATTTATCATTTTCTAAGCTGTTTAGAGCCCTACCAATATCAGAGACTTTTACAATAGACCCATCTTTTGCTTTTAAAACTAGTTGATTATATCCCTCAGCTCTCATCAACTGACCATCAATATCTATTGTAAACTCATTTTTCCTTCCATATATCGTTCCTGTTGGCATATCTACGTTGCCTTTTTCTACTGCTGATGCTACTTCATTAATGCCGATATCCATTCCTGCTAATTGTGCAGGGTTAATTTGAATCCTTGCTGCATAGGGTTCGCCATATGTTATCACTTGCGATACCCCTTCAATCATAGCTAGCCTTTGTCCAATGAATGTATTGCCATAGTCATATAGTTCTGCTAAGTCCATAGATTCAGAAGTTATTGCAATATATAATATGGGTGTTGCTGCAGGGTTGACTTTTCTATATGTTGGGTTGTATGGCAAATCTTGAGGTAAGTTAGGCTGGGCTCTGTTAATAGCTGCTTGAACGTCTTCTCCAGCAGCATCCATAGATCTATTTAATACAAACTGCAAAATTATCGTTGTAGATCCAGTGATGCTTTGAGAAGTTATTGTATCTAACCCTTCTATTGTCATGAATTCTCTCTCTAGTGGCGTTGCACAAGTACAAGCCATAGTTTCAGGGTTTGATCCTGGATTAGATACAGTAACCTGTATCGTTGGATAATCTACGTTAGGTAAATCACTTACAGGAAGATTTTCATATGAAATAATACCAAAAAATAAAATCGTTGCCATTACTAGAGTTGTCATTACAGGGCGACGAATAAATGGTTCTGAAAGACTCATTTTTCCGCCTCTTGTTCTTCTTTTGGAACAAATACCCTAGAACCATTTGTTAGATTAATTTGCCCTTCTGTTACAATGTATTCGTTAGCTTTTACTCCTTTATTAATAACTATATCGCCATTTTGCCTTTGCCCTAATTCAACGGGTCTCATATCTACTGTATTATCATCTTTTACAACGAAAACAACAGGTCCGTTTACAGTAATTAACACAGATTGATAGGGGATAAGTACCGCATCTTTTATTATTTCTAAAATTACCCTTACCCTTACAAATTTCCCTGGCCATAGTTCTTTATCTTGATTTGGGAAAATAGCTCTCATCTTTACCATGCCAACTTTTACATCGACTTCGTTATCGATTAAGTGGAGCTCTCCTACGTAATATTTTTCTTCAAACTTATCAAAAGAAGCTTGAACTTCTAATGGCTTTACTCTGGCACGTTTTTGTATTTGGTATAACTCTTTTTCTGGGATGGAAAATAATACATAAATAGGGGTTATTTGATTTAGAGTCATCAATGGTTTTTCTGCATTTGGAGCAATTAGATTTCCCCTATCAACTTGTATTATCCCAGTTTTTCCTTGTATAGGTGCAGCTATATGACAGTATTCTATATTTAATTTAGCATCATTTATCTGAGCTTTATTTTCTTGGATGATTGCTCTATATCTTTCTACATCTGTTATTAGAGTGTCAAAATCTAATTGTGAGATATATTCATCTTTTAAAAGGGGGGTGTATCTTTCTAATTTGTCTTCAGCAAGGTGAAGTTCTGTTAAATTTTGCTTTAGTGTAGCTTCAGCTTTTTCAAGGGCAATTTCATAAGGCCGTGGATCTATTAAAAATAAAGGAGAATCTTTTTCTACTTCTTCTCCTTCTTTAAAATATACTTGCATTAATTCACCTTCAACTCTTGAGCGAATATCAATAGTGTAAATAGGGTCTACATGGCCAATTGTCTCGATAAATAATGGAGCGTCTTTAATTTCAGATTTTGCTTTTTGAATAGGAAAAATATGAGGCGGTGGTTCCTTTTTTTTAGAACACGATGAAAAAATAACAAAAATAATTAATAAAATACTTAATCTAGTTCGCATCCTTCTCTCTCATTATATAAAGACCCTGTTGCATAAGCTAATGCTGCAAGAGAGGTAAACCACTCTTTTTTCGCTTCAGCATTTTTTGCCCTTGCATCAGCGAGTGAACTTTGTGCTGCTAGTACATCTAATATTGTCGCTGTACCAGCTTTGTAATTTGCAAGTGCTATAGTGAATCTTTCTTTTGCTGCATTTAAATATTCTTCGGAATCGCTTAGCGTTTCTGCTGTTGAAATAACATTGAAATGAGATGTTGTTACATCTTTTATCATTGATAGTTCTGTTTGTTCTAACTCAGATCTTGCCTGAATTACTTTTGCTCTTGCTGTTTTTATATGGTTTTTATGATAAAACCCATGAAAAATAGGGATGGTTAGTTTGAACTGTGCTGAAAAATTATAATCATCTTCTAAATGTCTAGAATAAAAATTCTTTCCAATATCACATTCAGTTGTAACTGTTGGATATAACCCAGATCTAGCGAGATAAACTTCTGCTTCTTTAGATTTTACATTAGCTTCTGCTGCTAGGATATCTTGTCTATTATCTTGGGCTTTTGCAATTAATGTATCTACATCTTCTAAAATTTCTGAAAAATAAATTTTTTCAGGAAAGGGTTGAACTGCAAAAGTGTTATTTGCAGGTAGGCCAATATCATTTGCTAGACTTGCAAAACTATTTTCAACAGCTCTATTTTGTGCTGAAAGATAAAGTTTAATTTGAAAGTATTTTGTTCTAGCTTGTGTGATATCAGCAATTGATGCAACACCTAATTGAAACTTTTGCATAGCTGCATCAAGACATGCTCCAGCATCTTCTAAATCTGCTTCAAGAGCTTTTTTCTGTTGTTTTTGATATTGATAGTTATAGTAATCGTTTATCACTATTTCCATTACTGTTTGAAGTTCTCTATTATGTGAAAAGTCAGCATAATAAAGTGATTGTCTTGCTTGTTCGCTTGTGTATTTCCTTTCTCCAAAATCAAATATTGTATAGGAAAGATGCATCTTTGGAGACACTGTAGTTTGTAAGCTATTCATCAAAAAGTGTCCTATACCTAAAGTATATGATGGGATAGATGATTTTGTTCTAAGATAGGAAGCTGTAAAATCAATAGCCGGGAAATAATTGCTTAGAGTTTCAGAATATTTCCCTGCAGCTTCTCTTGCTTGTGCCCAACTCTTTTTCGTTAAGGGGTTGTTTAATAAAGCAATATCTATTAATTCAGCTAATGTTAATTCTGTATCCTCTAAAGAATCGGGGACTAAAGGACGACAGAATTTTAATTGTGATAGTGATTTTGATTTATACGGTTTCCAATTTGCAGAAGGAGCTAAACAATATGGGTCTGTTATAGCCATATTTGTACAATTAGTAAGAATAACTAATGAAATAAAATATAATTTAATTTTAGCAAAACGTAAATGAGGAGA
>CAYUWE010000002.1:0-16513 GCA_964448255.1 uncultured bacterium
TAAGAATTAAAATAATATAAAATTTAAACATAAGAATTAAAATAATAAATATGAACAACAAAACATGCTCAAGATGTAAAAAAATATTACCATCCACAACAAAACATTTTAGAAAAGCCACAAGAAATAAAGACGGACTAGCCTACGAATGTAAGGAGTGTAAAAAAAATATAGATAAAAAATGGAGAGAAGATAATGAGGAGAAATTTAAAGCTTCACAAAAAACACCTAGTTTTGTGTGGTCACAAATAAAATATCAAGCAAAAAAAAGAGGGTATACTCTTTCCATATCAGAAGTTTATTATCACACAAAACTAGCTAACAGTTCATGTTATTATTGTGGCGAAAAAGACACAAAATATTGGATAGATAGAAAAATAAATAATAAAGGTTACACAATAGAGAACACAGTGCCATGTTGTGAGATGTGTAATAAATCAAAAAGACATATAGATCCGGATATTTGGATAAATCATTGTAAGAAGATTGCCAACTATAACAAATAATGCTATACTATCACTATGAATATAACAGATATTCAAAAAGAAGAAATGGATAAATTATCTGAAGATCCTAAAGGAGCTATACAGGCCTCCTTAAATATGCATAGAAAAAAATTAGAGAAAATAACAGAGATGGCAGCAGATAAGCTTCATGAGTCTATAAACACCGCCACAGTGGATCAAACTGTAAAAATATACGATACCACCAGAAAACACTTAAACGTCTTAGATGGTCGCACAGACACCACACAGGCCTCTATAATTGTAATACCTCAGGTTCTTATTAATAGGGAGGACCCTAATAAGAAGTTAAAAAACATATCAGAAGATAATATTATAGAAGTAGAAACAGAGAAAAAACCAATAAAAAAAGAGTTAAAAAATACACAAAAAAATCATAAAAAAACTCATAAAAAAAACTTGTCAAATATTAAAAAATAGTGTATACTGGTAATATGAATGAAGAGTTTCAATTTCATCCTGCTCAAGAAAAAATAGTGCAAGATACTCATAGATATAGGGTAGTAAATTGCGGGAGGCGTTTCGGTAAAACTGTACTAGCACTATATGAAATGGTTGCGATTGCTATATATACCAATGAGGCGAAGATAGCTTATATAGCTCCTACTTATAAGCAAGCAAGAGATATCTCATGGAATCAACTGAAAAGAATTGTGCAACCCATAGCTAAGAATATTAATGAATCGAGATTAGAAATAGAGATTAAAAACAGCCATGGGACAACATCTAGTATAGTTCTTAGAGGGTGGGAGTCAGCGGAAACTTTACGTGGACAGTTTTTCCATTTTTTAGTAATAGACGAGATTGCACAGATGAGGGAATTTTGGCCGCAGTGGAGAGAGGTATTACGGCCTACGTTGACAGACTATAAGGGGAGGGCGCTTTTTCTATCTACACCGAAAGGGTTTAATCACTTTTATGATTTATATAATATAGAAAGTCAAAATGTTGATTTTAAGAGTTTCTTGTTCACATCATATGATAACCCGCACATAGATAGAGAGGAGCTAGAAGCTGCTAAGAGGGATTTACCTAGAGATCAATTTGATCAGGAATGTATGGCAGAGTTTAGAAAGACTGAAGGATTGGTATATAAAGAGTTTAACAGGAGCAAACATGTACTATCATTAGATGAAGTTGAAGATATAAAAAATAAAGATTTTAAAGATGTTTTAGTTGGAGTGGACTTTGGGTTTGCTAATCCAGCAGCTGTGATAACTATAAAAGTAGACGGTGATAATAATTATTACATAACAGACGAATGGTATAAAAAACATCAAGTAAATAAAAATATAATAAACGTTGTTAAAAAAATACAACCTAACGAAGTTTATCCTGATTCAGCAGAACCTGATAGAATAAAAGAAATGCAAGATGAAGGGATTAACACAGTAGAAGTTAATAAGGATATAGAGTATGGAGTGTCAGTGGTGCAGCAGTTATTAAAACAAAACAAGATAAAAATATTTCCACATTGCGAGAATGTAATATATGAATTTGAAACATATCGTTATCGGGACAAGAAGCCTGGAGCTGATGTTTCTGAAAAACCTGTAAAAGAAAACGATCACTCAATGGATGCGATAAGATATGTATTGACAACATACACACCAATAATGGAAAGTTATGATGAACGAGAAGAATTTTCATTATATAGTGCAACTTTTGATTAAAATTTAAATAAAAATAATAGCCAGAAAGGATCACTATCCATCACTGAATTAAAATAATGGCTAATAAAAATGATATTAAACAAAGAGCCGCTGAGCTAATAAAGCTAGAGGTTTCTTCGTGGCAAAACTCAACAACATGGATCACAGATAAGGTTGCTTTTAACATGAGAGAGGTTATTAAAAAGTGCCGCAAAAACTATTGGGGCGTATTTGATAAACCAAGAGATCCACAAACAGGGAGAGAAAAAGTTTTCATTCCAATGACAGAATTCGTTTGCGAATCAACTGTTAAAAATATTGATATTGATACAAAGGATATACTCCTCAAATCTAAGAAGCCTGGGCGAAATCGTCTCAGTATTTTTTTATCTAAATACATAAAAAACAAACTTGATAAAATGAGATTTGGCATGTTATTAGACGACATGGAAAGATCATTAGCGATTGATGGTACTGTTGTTTGGAAAATTCAACAAGATCCTTTGACAAAAAAACCAATCATCGAAAAAGTTGATTTATTAAATTTCTTTATTGATCCAACAGCTAAAAGTATTAAGGAAACTAATTCTGTAATAGAGAGGGTATTAATGCTTAAAGAGGAGGTAAGTAAAATGAAAGACTGGGTTGATGTAGACAAAATTGATTTTCAAGAAAATCTACAAAGAGAGGATCAGAATCCTACAGCTGGGAATACAACAACAACTAACACAAGAGGCAAAACTCCAATGGCTGAGATATTTATCAGAGAGGGCATAGTAACAAAAGATCTTATTACTGGTAAAGAATCAGACAAAGATAAACAAGTTCTAGCAAGGGTAGTGACATCTAAAAACTCTGGATCATATACTACACATTCCATTGAAGAGATTAAAAAGAAAATATACGAAGAAGCATGGCTAACAAGAGTACCAGGAAGATGGTATGGAAGAGGACAAGCTGAAAAAGTTTTAATGTTACAATCATATCAGAATATGGTAGTTAATATTAGGATCACAAGAGCTACATTATCTCAATTAGGGCTTTGGAAAGTTAGAAGGAATTCTGGTATTACTCCACAAATGATGCAAAGAATGGCTGTTAATGGTGCTCTTAAAGTTAGAAACATGGATGATATAGAACAGATAGTTATGAAAGAAGCTTCACAATCATCATATACTGATGAACAAGTAGCACAGACACACGCAGAAAGGATTACAAATGCATTTGAGGTTGTTACCGGTGAGAGCTTGCCAGCGTCACAAACTGCCACAACAACAGCTGTACAATCTAGGTCAGCACAAACTAATTTTACATTAATAAAAGAAGGCATAGCAATGTTTCTAGAAAGAGTGATTGAGGATCATTTAATGCCAATGGAGAACAAAAGAATTAAATTGAATGACGTTGTTAGGATTTCATTAGATGGAGAAGACTTAAGAGAATTCGATAATCAAGTTGCGGAAGTTGTAGCTGCTAAAACAAAACCTGAAGACTTTGAAAATGAGAAAGCTAAAATTATTCAGAAATTACAAACAGGTGGCAATGATAGATATGTTAAAGTTTTAGATAATGTTGACTTAACTGAATATGATGTTGAAGTGATTGTCGGAAATGAAAAAGTTGATAAAGCAGTAGTGGCAGCAGATCTAATTAATTTGATTGGTATTGCTCCACAATTTGCTGACCAAATAGTACCACAAGTGTTAGATGTTCTAGGGGTTAATATTAAACTTCCTACACAAACAGTACAGGCTGCAGCGACAGGTCAAATTCAAGCACCTAGAGGTGTGCAAGGAGCTACCGAACAATTAACAAGAGCTGCCACATTGGAACCACAAGCAGCGGCATAAAAATATGAAGACTGATAAAGAAACAAAAAAAATTCTTTCAGAAGCGGAAAAGATTAAAGCTACAATCGAAACACCGGGATGGGAAATTATAACATCAAGATTTGCTGAATATTTAAACGCATTAGATAGCGTGCAAAATATTAAAGAAACAGATCCTTCTAAAGTAGCAGAGCTTATATTAGTTAATCAAAAAGTGTATAAAACATTGGAAATGTTTTGGGGAGATATTATCGGGGAAGCTAATACATCTGTTGAGAATAGTGAAGTAATGGATGAAGATAACCCTATACAACATATTTTATATCAAGAGTAATTTTATTCTGAGAAGAAAAAAATCTTCTCAGTAAAAACTACTTTTGGTCGAGTAGTGCTAATTAACAAAATAATTTAGAAAAACATGGAAAATGAAAACAATCCCTCAGAAGCTAACACTTCCGCAGAAGGCGTTACTGCAGAAGAAGCGAACGAGAATGTTTCGAATGTGAGTATCTTAGATACCATTAATGAAGCAACTGGTCGCAATTATAAAAGCGAAGAGGAAGCTATTAAAGGTATCAAAGAGACAACCTCTTATGTAGGAAAGGTTGGTAAATATAAAGATGTTATTTCAGCTATTGAGAGTGCTAATGGCGGTGAACAAGGAGCTATTGAAGCGCTAAAAGATTTAGCATCCAAAGAAGAGCCAACTGAAAAATCTGAAGACAATAATGCGAACAATGCATTAGAGGAAAAGATTTTAAAACTAGAAGAGGAGAGCTTTTTTAACGCAAATTCCGATCTCGCAACTCATAAAGAGTTAATCGGAAAATTAAAAAAAGACGGTCAGACCTGGGCTGAAGCAGTAGAAGAAAATAAGGAAACACTGGATCAGCTTAAACAGCTCACATCAAACCAATCATCTAAATCTGTTATTCATTCTAACGATCGGACTGTCGTAGAAGGAGCTGAATACAATGAGGCTTTTAAAAAAGCATCTGAAACAGGCGACTGGACAGAAGTTTTAAGACAGAAAGGCGTTAAAATTTAAAACAAATGGCAATTGGATTGATCACATATGATGATGCTTCAAGACGTGAAGACCTTATCGATGTGGTAACAAACGTAAGCCCATCAGAAACTCCGCTATTAAGTGGACTTCCAATGGGACCAAAAGCTGTGCAAACTCTACATGAGTATACAACCGATACTTTTGCAGATTATTCAGACAATGCACAAGTTGAGGGAGCAGCTTTTTCAGCAGTTGATTTAACTCAACCAACTCGTTCTTCAAATAATACACAAATTTTTATTGACAACGTACAAGTTTCAGGAACTGAAGCTGTTGTTGATGGCGTTACCAATGCGGTATCCTATCAAATCAATAAAAACTTAACTGAACATGCTAAAGATATGGAGCTAGCTATTATGGCTGGATCACGTGCTTCTGGTAGTTCAGGTGCAGCTAGGAGAATGACAGGTGTTATCAACGCTCTAACTACTAATGCTTCAACAAGAGCTTCAGGTTCATCTTTAGGTGAAACAGCTTTTAATGACATCATGAACTTGATTTATGATTCAACTAGTGAAGTTGCTACAGAAGTATATGTAGGTGCTACTTTAAAAAGAGATATTTCTCAATTTACAGCTAGGACAACTCCATTCGAAATGGCTGACAAAAGAGCAGTTACTAACAAAGTATCTATCTATGAAAGTGATTTCGGAGTACATAAAATTTTCTTACACAGAAATGTACCAAATGGAGCTAATGCTAAAGGACTAGTAGCTATTAATCCTAAATATCACTTAAAATCATGGTTAAGACCTACAAAGGTTGAAGACTTACAAAAAGATGGTGATAGAACTAGAAGTCAAATCGTTTCAGAAATGACTGTAGAACATAGAGGAGAGGCTACAGGAGCATTTATTGATGGATTTACATCTTAAAACATATTGTTTGCTAGAATAATATCTAGCAAACAGACTGAAAACAATATGGAACAAAATATACATAAGGAACATTTAAATATTGGAGAAGACGGTAAATTAAAAGGTCTTTATAGACTAGATACATCAAAAGTTAAAGGTATTGATATATGGGCGAAATTAGATCAGGTTATTAATGATTATGCCAAGATTCATAAATGGGAGATGATAGAATGTGTAACAGCAAATGCAGCGACCATGAAAACAATGCTTAGAGAAGATGGGAGAACTGGTAGAAGAGATTTAGCGAATTTGAGATATGGGTGCGATATACCAGTAGCTCTAATGTTTAAACTAGAACAAGTAGAGCCAGAGTTATTTTCAAATAAAAAACTTTTTCATAAGTTTCTTAATAAATATAAAGGATTCAGAGTATGCCAAAAAGTATAAGCCTTGCAATGATCGTTAAAAGATCAGATGAGGAAAAAGCTAAAAAAGCAATCGCTTCTGTTTACGATTATGTAGATGAAATTTGTATTACAATCGCAGACAAATCAGAAAGCGAACTTCCTAAAAAGGAAGATAAAAAAATAAAATATTCATATTTTAAATGGAACGATAATTTTGCAGATGCAAGAAATTATAATTTCTCACGATGTACCTCAGACTGGATTTTATGGTTAGATGCTGATGATACCCTAAAAGGCGCAGAGAAACTAAAAGAATTAATTGACTTAGCAGAAGAACATAATGTAAAAGGATATGCATTTTTATACAAATATAATTTTGATGAAAATGGTAACTGCATTGATGAACACTGGAAAACACAATTACTTAAAAATGATGGACACTTCAAATGGCAAGGAGCTATACATGAAGATCCTATTCAACAAGTACCTGTAAACTGGGTAAAAACACAAGATTGTGTGAGGATACATCATTCAACTGGTGAGAGAGTTAAAGAAAGCTATGATAGAAATTTAAGAATATTGAAAAAGGAGGCAAAGAAAAAGTCTAAAGAGCCTAGAACTAAATTTTATTTAGGAAGAACATATTTTGCAGCAGAAAGATATCAAGAAGCGGTTGATGTATTAATGGAATATTTAGATATATCCGGATGGAGTGAAGAAAGGTATGAAGCTAGGCTATTAATAGGTAATACATTTTTCCAAACAGGTCAAACAGAGGAAGCATTGCAAGCATATAATGATGCTATATTAGAAATGGAAAGGTATCCAGATGCCTATATTTATAAAGGCATGTGTTATTTAAAAGATAAAAAATATAGAGAAGCATTGCAATGTTATGAAATTGCCACACAAAAGAAAAGACCAGAAGCAAATACTTATTATAATCCCATGCTTTATTCACAAAAACTGACAGGAGCTATGGCAATTTGTTACATGAATATTGGTGAATTTGATAAAGCGTTGGCTTATATACAGTATTGTTATAAAGCTAACCCTAAAGATAGGGACACAATCTATACATTAAAGCTTATCCAAAATATCAAAGAAAAAACAGATACAGCAAAAGCTTATAATAATTTAGCAGAAAGATTAGCTAAAAGAGGTAATGAGGATAATATAGGGCAGATATTACATGGCGTTCCAGTAGACTTGCAAGATAATCCATTTATAGTTTCATTGAGAAGTAAATATACTACACCTAGAAAATGGGGAGATAAAACAATAACAGTATACTGTGGAGATAGTGCAGAAGTTTGGAATCCAAAAAAAGCAGAAAAAGGAGGAATAGGAGGTAGCGAAACAGCTGTTATAGAACTTACAAAAAGATTAAAGAAAAAAGGTTGGGATGTTACAGTTTATTGTAAATGTGATGCTGAACCAGTTGGGACAAATTATGATGGTGTTCTTTATAAGAATTATTGGGAATTTAATCCTCAGGATGAGTTTAATACATTATGGGTTTGGAGATTACCAGAATTATTTGACTATAACATTAAGGCAAAATTTAGCATTTTAGATCTTCACGATGTTATGAATCCACTGGATTTTTCAGAAGAAAGATTAAGCAAAATTGATAAAATATTTGTAAAGACAAAATACCATAGATCATTAACACCAAATATTCCAGATGATAAATTTGAGATTATACCTAATGGGATTAATTATACTAGATTTAAAAAAGAAGTTGAAAAAGAACCATATAGATTTATTTATAGTTCAACACCGAACAGAGGATTAGATATTATTCTTGAATACATATGGGATGATATTAAAAAAGAATTACCAGAAGCTGAATTACATACATATTACGGTTTTAATACTTTTTATGAACTTGAAAAACACAACCCAGAAAGAATGGCTTGGATGAAAAAAATGGAGAAGTTAATGGAGAAGCCGGGAGTCGTTAATCACGGGAGAGTAAGTCAAAAAGAATTATCAAAAGATATTTTAAAATCTAGCTATTGGCTGTATCCTACATATTTCCCAGAAATACATTGTATAACAGCTTGTGAGATGCAGGCAGGTGGAGTCATACCTATAACATCAGGATATGCAGCATTAGAGGAAACAGTAAGAAATGGAATTACAGTTGAAGGTGATGTATATGATCCAGAGTATCACAAAAAATATGTTAAAGAAGTTGTAAAACAAGTTAAAAAAGATAATAGCGAATTAATAAATAAAGCTATAAAAGAGGCAGCAGAGTTCGATTGGGATAATGTTGCTGATCAATGGAATGATAAAATATATGAAAAAAACAATCAAGAAGACTGTTAAAAAAGTTGTTAAAAAGAAAAAGAAGATTGATTACAACCCTCAGATTCATACACTAGAAGATGTTGTTAATCAATTAAACGAAATTTTATGAGAATAGCATTCCTCTGGGACGGAGTATCAAAACATTACGGTAAAAGATTTACTGATGGTTTATATCTTGCATTGAAAAGAATGGAAGAAAACAATACTATTGGGTACTTCGAACCAGAGGATGAGGCTGGCATAAATAAATTTAAACCAGATGTTCTTCTTTATTGGGGAGCGCTATGCGAAAATAAAAAACCGTTAGTAACTGAATATCCATATAATAAAGCAATTTGTTTCGCTGGTGGTCCAATAGAAGATAATAATGTTGACGGATTCGATTTATATTTTACTGAGAGTGAAATAAATGAAAAAGATTTTGAAAGATTCAACAAGCCATGGATGAGAGCATTCGGTGTTAATGAAGAAATATTTAAACCAAAAAGGAGAGCTAAAAGATATGATGCATTTTTCTGGGGAGCATTTGCGAAATGGAAAAGACATAATTTATTTGCTCCATCAGTTGGAAATAAAGGTATAGCTATAGGGCAACATCAAGATCATGAACCAGAATGTTACAATGTTTGCAAAAGTTGGGGAGTGAAAGTAGAAGAAGAACAAGGTAAAGACAGAATTGTGGAGGTATTAAATAGTTCATATGCGGCCCTTAATACAGCTGATTTCTGGGGAGGTGGTCAAAGAATGACACTAGAAGCAATGGCCTGTAATGTTCCACCAATAGTAATGAGTGACAGCCCAAAAAATAGAGAATATGTTGAAGAATCCGGATATGGAATAATTTGTGAGCCAGACATAGAGTTAATAAAAAAAGCTATACAAGATGCTAAAAAAATAAAAAAAGATAATGGAAGAGATTATATATTAAGTAAATATTCTTCTAAGCATTATGCAAATGCGTTAGAAGAAGGATTAAAAAAATTATGAGCTTTGGAGATTTTGAACAATTTAGAGATGGCGATTGCGCACAAAAAACAGAACAAGATTTTTTATATGGGATAGTAAGAGCTATACAACCTGAAAGATGTATTGAAACAGGAACACATACTGGGCTATCTACCATAGCTATAGCTAGGGCATTAGAGGATAATAATAAGGGGCATATATGGACAGTAGATCCTTTTGATTGGCAACAAGAAGAACATTTTAATTCATTATCACCAAATTTAAAAAAATATATTACATATCAAAGAATTAGAGGGGATGAATTAAAAGTAGATGGTGGAATAGATTTTGCATTTATAGATGGTTATCATGGGAAGAAAGATGTTATTGAAGAGATTGACAATATCTTTCCGCAACTTAATGATAGGGCTTTAGTATTATTTCATGACTGTCTTGAAACAGAAGAAAATTGGCATCAGGGAGTTTTACAAGCTTTAGAGGAAAAAGGAATTTTAAATAAAACAGTGACAATTCAGTCACTTAATTGGATGAGATTATATGAGTATAACTCCAAAAATTTCAGTAATAGCAGTAACAAACAGAAAAGGAGCAATAAAGTTTTACGTAGAACAACTAAAAAAACAGACGTTTAGAGATTTTGAATTTATATGTGCCAATGATTCTAATGACGAAGGAGGATTCACACCACGTCAAAGAAAGACTGGTGATGTGTGGAATCTTAACAAGTCATATAACGATTGTTTACGTAAAGCTAAAGGGGAGTTATTAGTCTTTTATCAGGATTTTATCTGGATTCAAGCTAATGGGCTTCAGCGTTTCTGGGATAACTATATTTTATTAGGAGATGTTCTAATCACATCACCAGGTCATAAGTATAAAGAAGATTTAAAAACAATTGATGAATTTGACAATAGATGTATAGGCGAAAAAAGATTAGAAGAATGTAATTGGACTTTTTGGGAATTAAACTGGGCAAGCTGCCCCAGGAAGATAATGGTAGACTTTAATGAGGATATGGATAAAAACTATGGAGGAGAGAACTTATATATATCTCATAGTATAGATGTTCCAGTATATTTAGATAGATTAAATGAAAGTAAAGGCTTATCACAGATGATATGTGGTGGTAGACCTAAAAACTGGGAAAGTAAACATTTTAACAAAACTAATAAAGTAAATGAATGGATCAGAACGTAATACAACCAGACATAAAAATAAGTGAAGATGTAAGCTCAAACATAGCACCATCTGAAACATTTAACCAGCGTGATGTAAACTTTGTTTCACTAAAAGGGTTTTTTAATATTGAATCACCAACAGTTGAAGATGAAGATTCTATGAATTATATAATGGAAACTTTTGAGAACATGGGAGCGAAACATATGTCTGATGTTCTACTATCATTAAAAAATATAGAGATGAAATTAGGAGTAACATCATTAGGAGTCGGAAGAATAACTGCTGTTAAGAATTATTTAAAACTTAATAATCAGATTGCTGAGCTAGAGCTACAAAAGCAATCATTAGAAAGATGAGTAATAAAAGTAATATAGTAGAAATAAATAAAGAAGAGCATGATAATGTTTTTCATGTTAAAAAAGTTAGTAATTTTGTAGATGATGGATCCGGTAACATTATAAGGCAGAAAGCTAAAACATTTGATTCTATCAACAATGGATTGTCGGTAATAGACACAGCACATCTTAAAATACATGATGGTGAATTTTTTTCACACTCTAACAAGCATTCGGTGTCTAGTGGTAATAGTTTTGATATTTTAATAAAAATACCATCCAACGTTACTCCACATTTACGATACGGATATTCAGTAGAAAATGCACCTGGTGATTTATTTTTATATGAAGCTCCAACTACAACTGCAGATGGTTCTCAGTTAGTAGTAAGATGTGTAAATAGAAATTCAAGTAATATTAGTGGTGTAACAATCTTTTCATCACCAACAGTTACAGATGTGGGGACAATACTACAATATAATTTTATGTCTGGTTCATTTTTTTCAGGAGGTAGTACAGAATCATTAATAATTGAATGGATTTTAAAGCCTAATACAAATTATTTAATAAGATATACAAATAATTCTATTGGCACTTCTGATTTATCACATTCAGTAATATGGTATGAATAACAAGGTAATTAATAATTTTAAATAATATGACATTAAGCGATATAAAAAATAGAATAACTTTCTATACAAGTACTACATCAGGTGCGTCTGGTCAATTTAATGAAACACAAAGATTAATATCTATAAATAAGGCATATGACGATATACATGTTTTAATATTACAATCAGTGGATAGTATAGATTTTGATGATAAGAATAAAACAGATTTTCCAATTTTGACTACTGACTTGGTGGCTAATCAGCAAGATTATGGCTTACCATCATCAGCTTTTAAAGTTAAAAGATTAGAAGCAACTTATGATAATATTGAATGGAAAAGATTAATAGCTTTCGATAATAATGAGATAAGTGATGCTACAGATACAACAACAATAGCAAATGATTTTAACACAGACAGACCAAGATACGATATGCAATCTAATTCTTTATTTCTTTATCCTATACCAACATCAAATATTATAGGAGGACTAAAGATATGGATAGACAGGAATGTTACACAGTTTACATCTAGTGATTTAACAGCAGGGACAGCAGAACCTGGATTTGATAAAAATTTTCATGACCTGATTGCAATGAAAGCAAGTTATGATTATCTAATATCTAAAACAGATAATTTTGCTACAGCTGATAGATTAAAAAATGAAATTAGAGAAATGGAATTAAGACTAGCTGAACATTATGGATCTAAAGATAGAGATACACAGATGTATTGGAGTGCGGCTAACGTAGGCACAGCAGAGTGGGATTAATATAATTAATTATTTTATATAATTGATTCTGCAGTTAAAGGAGTTTTCAGTCTGCTCCATTTAACTGCAAGACTGAGAATCAATAAAAAAATATGGCAACAACATGGACAAATGAATCTAAAAGTGGTGCGGCAGTTACAGCACAAGTATTAAAAATAGATGATACCTATGATTTGTTAATTGATTCTACTTTTAAATTACAAATACAGGCTGCTTCAACAGGAACAGTCTGGAATAATCAATCTAAATCTTAAAAATATGGCATATACATCAGATCAAACAATAAGTGGATTAGAAGCCATTACATCTGTTGATAATACGGATGTTTTGGTAGCAGGTGATACATCTGATTCTAATAGAGCTAAAAAAATTACAAGGGCAAATTTTGTTACTGATATGGCATCAGCAACACAAACCTTAACAAATAAAACAATTGATGCAGATGGCACAGGTAATAGTATTACAAATATTGAAGATGCTAATATTAAAGCTGCCGCTGCTATTGATGCTACAAAAATTGGAGCAGGAAGTGTAGATAATACGGAGCTAGGATATTTAAATGGAGTAACTTCAGCTATTCAAACACAAATAGATTCTAAGATAGGGGCGGCAACTACAGATACACTAACAAACAAAACATTTGATGCAAATGGGCTAGGTAATAATTTATCTAATGTTGATGTTGCTGATCTAGCAAACGGAACAGATGGAGAATTAATAACATGGGATTCTTTAGGCGCTCCAGCAACAGTCGCAACAGGAACATCAGGACAGGTATTAACAAGTAACGGTGCAGGAGCAGCACCAACATTCCAAGCGGCGGCAGCTGGTTCTCCATTGACAACAAAAGGCGATCTTTTTGGTTATGATACTGCTGATGCTAGAATACCGATCGGAACAAACGGACAAGTATTAACAGCTGATTCAGCAGAAGTTCTTGGATTAAAATGGTCAACACCAGCTGGAGGCGGAGATGTTGTTAAGGTTGGGACACCAGTAAATAATCAACTTGGTGTTTGGACAGGCGATGGGACAATTGAAGGAGATGCTGCATTAACTTTTGACACAACAACAGACACATTATCAATTGGAGCTAGTGGAAAATTAGCTTTCGGAGCGGTTGATATTTTATCAGACAGTGCAGGAACAACAACATTATCTAACATTGATGCAATAGATGCAACAACAGAAACAACATTAGAGGCAGCTATTGACTCATTAACAAACTTAACAGCAGTAGGAACTATAGCAACAGGTACGTGGCAAGCGACAGCTATTACTGACACATATATATCATCAGCAGCGACATGGAATGCAAAAATTGCAAATGTTGTAGAAGATACTACACCACAATTAGGTGGTATGTTAGATGTTAATGGGAATGCAATTGGAGATGGAACACTAGAGTTATTGAAATTTACAGAAACAGTAAGCGCTGTTAATGAGTTTACAGTTGTTAATGCAGCAACAGGAAATGGTCCAGACCTACAAGCCACAGGTGATGATACGAATATAGATTTAAATCTTACACCTAAAGGAACAGGAATAGTAAAAGGAGAACTCAAGAGATTTATGGTACAACTTCTTGATAGCGCAACTGATCAAACTGTTGATACAGCTATCCAAGGAGATTTTAGAATATCAAATAGAGCAATCACAGTTAAAGCAGTCGGAGCTTATGTGGATACAGCAGGGACAACAGGTACAGCAACAATTGATATTAACGAAGCTGGGACAAGTATTTTATCAACTAAAATAACAATCGATTCAACTGAAAAATCATCAGAAACAGCTGCAACACCACCAGTGATTTCAGATAGCTTAATTGCAGCAGATGGAATAATTACTATAGACGTAGATGCTATTCAAACAACAGCAGCAAAAGGGTTAAAAGTTTGGATTGATTATGTTTACGCATAATAAATATTTAATATGGTAAAAACAGAACTAAAAGAACATAGAAGTTTAACATCTAAAAGATTTGACATCGGTGATAATAAATCATTATCAGAAATACGTACTGGGCATATTCATTATTACAATAAATTAGGTTTAGGAGATGGGGTAGTTGGATTTAGAGAGATAGATCAAAATCTTGTTTGGGATGATATAAAAAAAGGATGGACTTTTTTGTATCATTCTTATCAACCATTCTTTCCGGAATTTTCTGATGGATGGGCAGAGTTTAGAGACTTATTTGAAGATAAAGACCAAACAATCGAATACAAGGCTATTTGTGATAGAGTCCGAGGTGTTTTAATTGATACAGACGACACTAATCCAGACTTTGGCGATAATCCAGAAAACAGATGTGTTGTTTATGCAAATGCTTTTGGAATAAATAAAGACTATTTACTATACAATAAGCGTACTAAAATGGTTAAGGTTGCGACTGTTAATAACCCCAACGAACAAACAGGAGATACGGTTTTTAAGTGGGAAGTAGAGTTGCCAAATAAAGAGGTTTTCAGAGTAGACAAACCGATTGATGCAGAAGAAATGACCGAAAAAGGAACCCAGACCAACACAGAAGATGGAGTTTTGGTCGGTTACAGGCTTGATATAACAAGAAGTAAAACCTTTAGCACAAATAAATTAACCCTGATAGGTGATTCACAATTAGATGGAAAGGAGTGGTACACCCATCTAGGAGGATATAAAGCATGGGATAGTGAGGGGAACACTATAGATATTGTAGCTCGCTTATCTATAGAAGACGGTAAATATATTTTAACTAAAACGATCCCTTTAGAGTTTTTACAAAACGCAGTAGGAAGAGTTTTTACTGATACAACAACTTCATTTTTTAGTGGAGCTGGTGATGGAGCAGTATTAGGATTTGATACTGGAACAACACCAACACAAGCAACATGGGATGCTGTTCACGACACAGCCGATCCTGTTAATAATGCAATATCAGTTACCACTACAAATAGCGACTTTTTGAAATATAGATTTGCATCAGGAACTAATGCTACACAAATAGGTAGATCATTTTATCCATTTGACACTTCGTCATTACCTGATGGCGATACAATAGATTCAGCTACGTTTAGTATTTATGGTAGAGTAAACACATTTAATGGTGGAGGAACACTTGAAATAGGTGTAGTGCAGACATCGCAAGCCAGCACATCAACACTAACATCAACAGATTTTGATCAATGTGGAGCAATAAATAGTCCAACTGAGGGTGCCACTAGATTATCTTATACATCTACTGATTCTGAAAGCTATAGGGATTTTACATTGAATTCAACTGGTTTAACATGGATAGATAAAACTGGAACTACGAAACTTGGTGTCAGAACTGGACATGATATGGATGACATACTACCTGGAACAGGAGAAGAACATAGATTTTTAAGTTATTATTCAGAACAAACAGGTACATCACAAGATCCTGTTTTAGAAGTAATACACTCTGCAGTAGGTCCAACATTTATACCAAGAATAATGATGTCTTAATAATTAAATTAAATATATGAAATTTTTAAAAAAATATCCAATGCTTGGATCAAGTAAAAATCCAGAAAAAATTAGTTTAATGATAAAGTCTACAGGAGCTTTAATTGTTACAATTACAATTGCTTTTTCTGATATGTTTGGTTTAGGAATTGAGCAAGGATCATTGACAGAACTAGTAAATAATGCTGCTATTATTGTGTCAACAGGTTTTGCCATTTTTGGAGCTTGTAGAAAAATTTATTATCAAATTAAATCTGTTATTAACAAAAAATAATATGTCAACAGAAAGAGATCTTTTATTAGTGCAAGAAAAAATGTCAGAAAGAGATAGGGCATGGTATGAAAAAGGAATAAGAGATAAAGAACAACATATTACACCAAGTAAAGAAACAAAAGTATTAATAAAATCATTACAAAAACAAATGTCAAACCACGTGACAAAAGAATTATTAGACTCAAAATTTGAAGGTCTTGAAAAATTATTAAACAATAAATTTGATAATATAAATGAAAAATTAGATAAAAAT
>CAYUWE010000003.1:0-15530 GCA_964448255.1 uncultured bacterium
ATATTAATTAATTTAAATAAAGAGACTATATTATGTTGTCTGATATACAATCATTCTTTTTCGATATAAAATACTGTGTTTATCCATCAGGAGAAGAAAATAATTCAGATACTAGTGAAGTAATGCATCCTGAAATATCTGAAACACCATTTTCTGGTGTTGAAGAAGAAATCAGTAGTAACGATGCACTTAATATCAATGACAATCAATCCATACTACAAGTAGCACAAGATCTCGCTGCAGGAAATAAATATATAACTAATTCTAATGCTAGAAATGATTTAATAGTACTTTTAGCTAAACAATTAGTTAAGAACAAATTGGTAGACAATAGAAATATTAATGAAGAAGAATTTTTTGCCACTTTACCCGAGAAAAACACCTGTAAAATTTCAGACATTCTAAAAAGAAACATAACCAGAGGTTTTGAGTATTTAGGTTATATCATCGTAGCAATGATAAGTAAAATTGTAAAACTTATAACTAAATTGTTTCCTAGTTTAAAAAAACACTTTAATAAACCTTTAGAAAAGCCATTAGAAAAACAAGATGAGATACAGCCTTTATCACAAAATACAAAGGATAACTTGCCTCATTTACAACAAGAAATTTATTTAACTTTTTAATTAAATAACATACGAATATTAAATTTATAATAAAAAAAAGGATAATAACATTATGGTTAGCTCAATAAAAGAAGTATCAGACAAATTTGTTTATACTCCAGAAGAAAATGATTTTGATAGTACTGGATGGGATATACCAGATGATATTCAAACATTTCTGGAATCCGCAGCTCATAAAATTATTGAAGGTTCATTATTTACTGCTAAAGCCCTAAAAGATCACATTAGTTCATGTGGACAAAAACCTACTTTAGCTTTAGATAACGACAGAGGAACTTATTATGAAACATGCGTCGATTCTTCTGATTATCAATCTTGTAATTAAAAAGCAAATTAAGACAAATTTATTCTAACAAAATCTCCTTCTTTAAGATGGAGATTTTGTTATTTTAGATATCTTTATAATAGCCTTTTCACCATTTAGATCCCACTCTACGCCCTGAGAGACTTTTCCAAAAGCTACATTTATTGCTAATACTTCGTTAGTAATATAGTCTTTATATAATGAAAAACACTCTTCAACAGATTTAGTAGTATCAAATGTTACATTAATGCGGTCTGTAACATCAAAATTTTGATCCCTACGCATAGTATTGATTTTATTTACTATTTCTCTTGCTAAACCTTCTTTAATTAACTCTTTTGATAGTTTTGTATCAAAAGCAAGAGCTATTTCTCTGTCATTTACTGCTGATAGGCCTTCTTTTACTCTTCTTTCTATTTCTATGTCTTCTGGTGTTATTTGAATTTTTTGTCCTTCTATTTCTAGAGTAAATGTGTCGTTTATCTCCCCTATTTCCTTTGTGGTAAATGAATTCAACTTCTTTTGTATGATTGGAAGTAATTTCCCCACTTTTTTCCCAAGTATTGGGAAATTTGGTTTTATTTTCTTTTCAATAAACTTTGTCTCATCATTATGAAATGCTATATATTTAACATTTAACTCGTCTTTAATTAGCCTTTCTTGCTTTTGCAAATAATTTAATATTATTGGATCAGAAGCTATTACATGCGCTGTTTGAAGAGGTTGTCTGACCTTTATTTTCTTCTCTTTTCTCAATGAATGCCCAATACTTACTAAACGATGTGTAAATGACATCTCTTCTTCTAAAGAAAGGTCTCTAAAATCATCTATTACCTTAGGATAGTCACAAAGATGAACAGACTCTGGCATACCTTTTTGTTTTAGTTCTTGATAAATAGTTTCACTAATAAATGGAATAAATGGCGCTGTAATCTTTGTTAGAGTAAGTAAAACTGTATATAAAGTAAAAAAAGCTTCATCTCTATCTTTTGTTTCTTTTTCTGACCAAAAACGTTGCCTAGAGCGTCTTATATACCAATTTGTTAACTTATCGATAAATCCGACAAAAGGTTCTACAGATTTACTTAAATCATATGCATCCATACCTTCTTCAACATCGATAATTAGCTTTTGTGATAGTGATAATATCCATCTATCTATATCAGCTTTAGGTTGAATTTTTTCATTTGTTGGTTCCCAGTTATATATTTTTGCATAGGTTGAAAGGAAATAAAATGCATTCCAAAGAGGGATTAAAATCTGCCTTAAAACTAATTTCACACCTTCTATGCAAAAACGTAAATCCTCTGCTTTTACAGCAGGGCTATGAAGCATATATAGCCTAATTGCATCGGCACCAAACTTATGTACAACCTCTGTTGGTTCTGGGTAGTTTTTTAGCCTTTTAGACATCTTTGCACCATCTTCTGCTAAGATAATGCCGTTAACTACAACATTTTTATATGCTGGTTTGTTAAATAGAGCTACAGATAATACATTTAATGTATAAAACCATCCTCTTGTCTGATCTAATCCTTCAGCAATAAAATCTGCTGGGAAAGTTTCTTCAGTGAATTTTTTATTCTCAAATGGATAATGATTTTGTGCATATGGCATAGAACCAGATTCAAACCAACAATCAAATACATCATTTATCCTTTTATATATTTTACCATCTATCTCAAATGTAATATCGTCAATTTTATCTCTATGAATATCATCGATTTTTCTTTTAGCTTTTTCTTCTAATTCTTCAATGCTTCCGATAACATGAATATCCCCTTCATCATTCATCCAGATAGGTATAGGAGTTCCCCAATACCTACTTCTACTAATCGCCCAATCTCTAGCATTTTCTAACCACTTTCCAAATCTCCCTTCTTTAATATGCTCTGGAACCCAATGTATTTTCTTATTTGCTTCAATTATCTTCTCTTTTATTTTCTCCACTTTCACAAACCATGTTTTTACAGCTTTGTAAATTAATGGTGTGTCAGAGCGCCAGCAAAATGGATACCTATGCCTTATTTGCCCGTGTGAAAATATTCTTTTATTTGCTTTTAAATCTTTAATAATTAATTTATCAGCATCTTTTATATACATGCCCTTATATGGAGGAACATCGTTTGTAAAATAGGCGTTGCTATCTACAGGACAAACGATATCTATCTTTGCTTTTTGACATATATAAAAGTCATCTTCTCCAAATGCTGGAGCTGTATGAACTATCCCCGTTCCTTCTTCTGTAGAAACAAATGAATTATCAACTAATACCCGAAATGCTCCTTCATCTTTTCTATTTTTAAAAAAATCAAATAAAGGTTCATACTTTATATTTTCTAACTCTTTCCCCTTAAAAGATTTTAAAATTTTGTAATCATCTTTATCTTTGAAATGCTTTTCTAGAAGGTCTTTTGCTAAAATATATTTCTTATTATCTTTTTTGTATTCTATCTCTACATAATCGATATTTTCTCCAACAACTAATGCTAAATTCGATACCAATGTCCAAGGTGTTGTCGTCCAAGCTAAAAAATAAGTGTTATCTTTTCCAATAACCGGGAAAGTTATTGTCAATGATGGATCGTCTACTTCTTTATAGTTTAAATTAGCTTCAAAATTTGAAAGAGGTGTTCCTAGTTGTGCTGAAAAAGGCATTACTTTAAAACCTTCATAAACAAGGTTTTTATCAACAAGTTGTTTAAATACCCACCAAACAGACTCCATGAAATTCTTATCCATGGTTTTATAGGTCTTTTCAAAATCAACCCATCTACCCATTCTTAAAACTGTCTTTTTCCATTCTTTTGTATATCTAAAGACTATGCATTTACATTCTTCATTGAATTTTGCTATTCCAAACTCTTCAATAGCTTTAGCACCAAATAGTTTTTTTGCTTTTTCTATTTCATTTTCTACAGGAAGCCCATGACAATCCCATCCAAAACGTCTTGGAACATAGTATCCCTTCATTGTTTTATAACGAGGGATTACATCTTTTATCATTCCAGCTAACAAATGCCCATAATGTGGAAGGCCCGTTGCAAAAGGAGGACCATCAAAAAATGAGAAATATTTCCCACCTTTTGTTTTCTCTAAGGACTTTTCAAATATTTTTTGATCTTTCCAAAACTCTAGTATTTTTTCTTCTCTTTTGGAAAACGATTCATTTTGATTAGCATTAAACATAACTACCTTTTACTTCTTCTAAGCATATAGCTTAGCTAATATTATTAGTTTAAATCTAGAGGGTAAATATATCATCTTCATAATCAAAGTGTTAAATATACAAAAAATCACTTGAAGATAATGCTTAAGCTGCTTATCATCACAGGGTTATAAAAATGACAGAAAAATAGATTTTTGATATAATATATATGGGGGTGTACAGGTTTCGACTTAGAAATGAATTATTAAAGGCATGCAGAGGTTTATCGGTTGGCCTCTTAAAAAGCCGATAAAACATTAATTGACGACTCTCTAGATATGAGGGCGGCAGCATAAGACTTAACCGTCTTTGCTTCCCGGTAACTAAAGATTGGACCGAGGATTTTTAGAATTACCGTTATACACTTGGTACGAAAAACTCTCCTTTCTACCCTATAGAGGGTTTTTTAAGAATAGAAAGGGTACACTAGCATTATAATGGCTGTGTCTTCCATGGATGCTAGATAGAAAATTAGACACTAAGCATGTAGTCGTTAATATGGATTTTGCTAAGGACGAGAGTTCGATTCTCTCCACCTCCATCCTAAGTTACGCATATAAACAATATAATTTAATTGTTAATAAGGATTGCGTAAGATTCTCCGATTAATATCACCTATCCAACTTTGTTGTTTCGGCGTTGGATGAACAACTCCTCTATCAAAAAGAGAATTATAAAAATCATAATCTTTTTGTGAAATCCATTCTCTTTGATATGCCTGCGTAATCAATTGTCGACTAGCGAGATCTTTTGGAAACCGTCTTAAATCCGCTAACATTTGAGGAAATGTGTCACGTGCAATAACATGAACTTGAGAGTGCGTTTGAACAGGAGCCGCTTGATCTTGAACCGAAACTACTTGAATCTGAGCTTGAACAGCCGTATTTGGACAAAAATGCTTAACAATTCTTCGATTAATATCAGATTTCCACTCCAATTGTCTCTCTGATAATTTTCTTCTTCCCCTAATACCTTTATAAAATTCATAAGAACGACGATCTATAGCTTCTTTTTTAAAAGCAAATGTTATCAATTCTTCATTAGCTGAAGCTTTATCATTCTTAAAGATTCTTATAAAAGCATTCATAATCATAGGCGCACTGGCAAAAGCTTTTTGGTGTTCTCCAAATTTTTGAATACAACAATTACCAACAATAGCTTCGTTATTGTTATTATCATTTTTAATATGACAGACTTCCCTAATTGGATGATGATGACATAAACATGTTTGGGAATCTTCACCTGGTTGTAAATATTCAATATTGAACAAACGCCATTCATCTAAAACTTCAGGCCATTTATCACCTTGACTTATAGCAACGAGTTCTTGAGGTAATTTCCAGTTAGATTGTCCTATAGCAGCCATAATTATCCATTTTTTGATTGAATCCCAAGAAAGATACATCTTTTTAGGCATTAAATCCAAGTCTTCCTTATAAAATCTTAACGTTCAGATCGACTCGCTTCAAAAATAAATATTAACCTCAAAAAGTACAATCACGAGATATTCCTGAGATTATAAACTTATCAAGCTAAACAAAATTAACATTAATAGCTTAAGGTAACTCCCCCATCAATAATCAAATTTATCCCATTGATAAAATCTGAATCTTTTGACAAAAGAAATTTTACACTTTTAGCAATTTCCATAGGTTTTGCATGTCTTTTTAGAGGAATCTTTAAAACGTCTTGTTCCATCTGCTTTTCATAATCAACAAAATTTTGTCTTGATTGATTCTCAATTCTATTTACATGAAAATCTGTTAATACCACACCTGGAGATAGAGCATTTATGCAAATACCTTTTGAGCCCAATTCATGAGACAATGACTTCACATAAGTTGTCCACATTCTTCTTATAATGCACACTGGACCATATTCTGGAAGCACTTGAACTGATGTTATTCCTGCAATAACAACTATTTTGCTTGAAACATCCATGTGAGATAGTGTTTTTTTTAAAGCCTCAATAGGCCCTGTAAAAGTAGATTGAAATAGTTTCATCCAATTTTCTTCAGATTCTAATAAACTATTACAAAATTGTGGGCGTGGTGTGAGTAAAACAAGACCTGAAATAGTAGATTTTTTTGCAATTAATGCCTTTTCAAATTCTAAAAGAGATGTTGGATCACAATAATCAAGTTCAACAATCTCGTAATTTAGTGGATAATTAGATCGCAACTCTTCTTGAAGCTTTTGAAGTTTTTGTATATTTCGGCCGGTTAAAATCAAATTATTTTCTTTTGCCATTTGTTTAGCAATGGCCCCTCCTAATTCTCCTGAAGCACAAGTTACAATGATAGTTGGGTTTTCTGCAAAGCAAGTGGAAATAAATAATAAAAAGACTAAACATAAGTTTTTCATATAAAACTCCTCATCAAAAAATTTCGATAAAGAATTCTACAAGGTAAGAAATATTCTCTCCATTTAATATTTATCTGTTTTTTGTTTAACTTACTATTGATCGCTTGGAATTTTTTTTAATGAACAGTTTTTTTATATCTTTCATAATATTTTGGGGATTTAATTGTATGTATGCATTACCAAATAAAATAGTATATTTTCACGCTCCTGACGCCTCTAGATGCACTTTAGAATCAATAAAAGACTCCGATATAATATTTGAAATCGATTTGTCCTATGCTCATTCAAATTTCAATGAATATATATCAAAAGGAACTCCATATATAGGACATCCAGAAGAATTTTATACAATAATGAAAAAACCTTTTCCAAAAGATAATGTATCTTTTGATGAGTTTATAAATTTTGCTATAAATCATCCTTCTATAAAAATACTAATTGATATCAAAGATAAAGATGCTTTTCCTTACCTAGAAAAATTAGTTAATAGCATAGGCTCAGATCGTTGTATTGTACATGCTTTTATAAAAAATTGGACGCAAATACCAAATAATATCTCAAAAGAGCCCCATTGGTATAAAGAAGATATAGATCTTTTTATATTAGATGAATTACTAACACGCTTAAACGTAGCTCTCATTGCTAATTGTAGAGCTTTTAACAACAAACATGTTGAAGATAAAAATTTACTAGATTTAATGATAAATGATGCAAAAAAGTGTCAAAGCATTATCTCTCTTGGGCTTTATTTACAAAATGCTGATATTCCAAAAACAAATTTTTTAAAAATTCTCTATAAAGCAGGTTATTACGTCTGGGTAAATGGCAACTTACGAAATATTCAAGAACACATCAAAAATTTTAAATATATTGCTATGATAGATGATTTTATGAAGATTAAAAATAACTGATATAGATACTAATTCATCATTAGATTATAATTTTCGACTCCTAATTAATTTGAAAGCTTAACAATGTCATTAAAAGTAATAGAAAGGTTTAGAAAAACATTTAATCCAAGCCTTGAAGATATATCAAAAGTTGAAGAAAACACTGCAATAATAGTATTGGGAGCTCATTTTATTGCTCCTTATGCATTACGTCTTCCTCCTGCAAAATCTGTTTTATATAAAAGAATTGTAAAATTCTCAGAAAATATCTTAGCCCATCCATTAAGAAATTTAAGGCAATCTATATCGTCAAAATTACCTGCTATTTATACTACCTACCAATATCGCCTAAAACAAAGAGTAAATTGGACTAGTCACTTTTTGGGTGTGGTTTTAGAAGAATTAACATTTAGAAAACTTTTACAATCTGTAGTACTCACAAAAATCCCAAAATTTCTTCTAAGAAAAATCTCTCCTAAAAAGGAACATTTAGTTGATCATAAAATATCAAAGGTCTCTAGAATACTATTTACAGCTAGTATTTTCGCATTAGCACATATGGTTAGATTTGGACATTATCGTGGATTACTCTCACTACAATTTCTTTCTGGTATTTATTACTCGTATTTACATGAACAAAACTATTCCTTAACAAAGTTAAGCCTTATACATTTTTCTTCAAATGCAATTTTTTCTATTATGCATGGCGGAATAGGTGGAAAATAACTATAAAATATAGTCTAGTTATTGCTAATATTATTACTCGTTTTCAAAATGAGGTTTTATATGAATAAACAAGAAATTTTTGAGTTTATTACAAAAAATACTTTTGGTTTTCTTGCAACAGTTTGTGACAATAAAGCCAGAGTACGTGGTATGGAGACATTCCGTGCTGATGAAAATGGTTTAATATTTTATACAGGCAAAGTAAAAGATGTCTTTAAACAGGTTTCTAAAAACCCTGAAGTCGAAGTATGTTATTATGCAAAAGGATTACAAGTCAGAGTACGTGGTAAAATGGAAATCTTTGAAGACTTAGATTTAAAAAAGGAAATTGTAAAAGCAAAACCTTTCTTACACCCATTTTACAAGAAAGATGAAGATTATGACCAAATGGGCCTTATGAGATTAAAAGGTAAAGCCACATTTTGGAGTTTGAAAAATATTGGAAAACTATCTGCTCCATTTATCGATTTATAGTATTATGTCTTGTTTCTTAAATAGATACGTCTCTGCTAAAATATTGGCTTGAATTTATTTTATTCAACCTATAATATAGGTTATATAACCCAAATAAGAGGTTTTATGTTAGAGACACTTTTTGGTGGTAAAAATATTGAAAAAATTCTTTTTTTCATTTTAATTAACAATTCGTGTTATGCATCTAAATTAAGTAATATTTTTGGTGAAGCTTTATCACCTTTCCAAAAAGCATTAGATAGATTAGAAATAGGTAATGTTCTTGTTAGTTTTTTAGAAGGAAAAACAAGAATCTATAAATTTAATCCAAGATATCCTTTCCTTAATGAATTAAAAAGTTTTTTAATTAAAGCTTATGAATTTTTACCAGTAGAATATAAAAATAAATACTATGAACCAAAAATAAGAAAAAGACCTCGGAGAAAAGGGAAGCCTTTATGAATTTTAAAAATATTTCTCTTGAATCTCTCGCAGCAATAGTATCAGAAAAATTCAAAGAACATAATATTGATAGTATTTTAGTAGGTGGTGGGTGCGTTACAATTTATTCACATAATCGATATCAATCTTATGATTTAGATTATGTAACTTATGAAGATATTAAAAAAATTGAAATCGCTTTAAATGAACTTGGGTTTAAAAGGAAAAATCGACATTTTGAACATAAAGATTGCCAATACTTCATAGAATTTGTAACACCACCAGTAGCCATTGGCAATGAACCAATATATGAATATGAATACCACAAAACAAAACTTGGAACAATTAAAATGCTAACCCCAACAGATAGCGTTAAAGATAGGCTAGCCAGTTTTTATCATTGGAACGATTTACAAAGTTTAGATCAAGCAATAAACATTTGCGAAGAAATTTTTAGTAAAATTGATATTGATGAAATTAGAAATTGGTCAAAAAAAGAAAAACAAATGGAAAAATATGAAATATTTTTAAAAAAAATAAAAAAGATATCTAAAAAACAAGTTTAAATTTTTCATAATTAATAAAAAAAATTATATAATTTTAATCAATTCGAACAACAAAAGGAGATATAATGGCCTCTTCAAGCACCTATCAAGCACGGATTGGAGTAGCTTGCTTTATACATAAACAAGGTAAAGTATTACTTGGGAAAAGAAAAGGATCACACGCCAAAGGTTATTGGGGGTTTCCTGGAGGACATTTAGAATTCAAAGAAAGCGTTATAGATTGTGCTAAAAGGGAACTAATTGAAGAAACAGGGTTAAACCCCACTTCTTTGCATTTGGGCCCTTGGGTAGAAAATATAATGGAAAATGGGAAAAAACATTACATAACGATCTTTGTATTCATAGATGAGTTTGAAGGAACACTTCAATTATTAGAATCCCATAAATGTTTAGAATGGAAATGGTTTGATTTAAAAGCTCTTCCAGAACCTCTTTTTTCTCCTGTTCCTTCATTATTAAAAAAGCATCCTGAAATATTTGATCGAATACAAAATAACTAATTTGATTCATCTAGATTCAATAATTGTTTTAATAAATACTTGGCTAAATGAATTCTAGATTCTTCTGTTATATAAAGGTCTGGAAGTAATTTTTTCAAATAAGGATCCATAGCATCTAATAAAGAAGGATCATATTCAAAATGTACCCCACTTAAAATAGCTACCCCCTTACCAATATTACATTTAATAATAGCTGGAAGCTTTTCTTTAAGATCGTAAGACGCTAAAACAGAAACATCCCTATAAGAAGAAGCATCTACAAAATATCCCCCTCCATTATATAAAATTGTAAATAATTCTCCTTTTGAAAAACCTTTATTACTCTCCCAAATCAATTTAGCGTTTCTAGCGCCACTTCTAGAATAATAATCATATGCAGCTAAAATTGGCCCTCTAACAATACCTGGGAAAAATGCTAGTTCTCTTTCACCTTGAACTTCTAAATTGGTGTCTTTTGCAAAATCTACATAAGAACCTGCATAATAACTACCTGCACAAATCCCTAAAAAAGAACCTCCATTTTCTACATATCTTTTGATTTTTTTATTTCCGATACCATTTAAAGCCCAAGTATAAGGAATATTTGCACCTCCAGGAATAATGAAAATAGCACATTTTTTTTCCCAAGGGTAAAAAATCACTTTTGCAGGGCTTATTCTTTCAACAACATAATTTGAAGGAATAAGTTTTTTTACTGTTAGCTCAATTTGTTCAAGACTTCCCTTATATACTCCTAGACCATCATATATATATACAGTTTTAGTATTATGTGACTTAAATAATGCATATACCAAACAAGAAAGAAGAAGAAGAATGATAGTTATCTTATATTTCATAAAAACTTATCTAGGAACTAATCCAATAGCTCATTCTGGTCCTTTTTCAATTTTAAGAGGAAATGCTAATAGATAACTGCCTTTTTTGGAAAGTTTTTCTAAATTGGTTATTATTTTATTTGCCTTACAAAAACTGGACCTAATGAAATACCTACTATCCCATCTAAATAGTGTAGGTATTTTTGAACTTGATGTAGTGAAAACATAGATTCTGGACGAGCTTTTCCTAAAATCGTTCTGATCTCATCAGATATTAAAACTTCTCCTAATTTTTTTTTCGAGATTTCTTTCATTATTCCAAAAGTATTTTTATCAGCATGACCTTGAGCTCCACAAATAATAATAACATTTTCACGCGACTTTGAACTTATATCTTCAATAATTGGAAATAATATATCTTTTACTATTGCTTCCCCTAATTTTTTATGACGATACTCTGGAAGAATAGCAATATATCCTGGCTCAATAATAAATGAATTAAAAGGCACATTGAATAGTTCTGAAAATTGTTTTGCTACAAGTTTCTCATTATTAATTTCAAAAAAAATAAGATCCTTTATCCTAGAATATGGGATAACAAAAAGTGTGGCTATCCCTATACAATCTTCACCATCATATATTGAAAAAATTTGAGATCTAGTAAAATTATAATCTAAAGAAATACCCCTTAAACAAGAAAGGCATTGCTCAGTATCATCTTTTTCAATTCTATAATCTTTACCAATTTTTTGTGATATTGAAATAAGTTCTTCTAATGTAGATATCGAAGTTACAGAAAATATCTTCCCTGTATTGTCTTGAATAGTTTTTATTGAATTTTCAAATTCCATTTTAGATTTACAATTAACAGATGAATTCGGCATTTCAAATGCTTCTAAACTACATATAAATAAAAACAACGAAAGAAAAATATAATTCATCTAAAATTCAAGCATTATAAAGATCTATTTAGGAACTAACCCAATAGCTCTAATAGGACTTTCGGGGCCTTTTTCAATTTTAAGAGGCAATGCTATTAGATAACTGCCTTTTTTGGAAAGTTTTTCTAAATTAGTAAGATTTTCAATTATGAATTTATTAGATCCTAATAACAATTTATGTAATGGGAAATTATCCTCAAGCTTATCTGGGCTAAATGTATCAATTCCAACCCCTCTAACATCTCTTTTTATTAATAAATCTCCTACATCAGAAGAAAACGTTGGGCAATGAGGGAATTTACCCTCTCCCCTATAGATCTTAGGATCACTCCAATATTGACTCCATCTGGTATTTCCTACAACAACGCTATCTTTAGGTATCTCTCCATATTCTTTTTCATACTTTTCAAAATCTTTAAGTGTAATCTTTGCATCTTTAGTTAATTTTTCAGACATATCTATAACACATACTGGTGCGCATATTTCATCTAAAGCTAGATCAGCAATATTTCTTCCATTAGGAATAAAATGTGAAGGAGCATCCATATGTGTCCCACATCCTGCTAAGCAATAATATTCAACTACACATGCCCCTTGATGATAATCAAGTAGCTTTTTTGTCTTAAAACCACAATCTCCAGTATATGTAGGAGTATTTTTATCAACTTTTTGAGTTAGATCAACAAGTGTAAAATTATTTAAGAAATTCATAATCATTTAACCTAAAAACATTTTAACTAAAACAATCTTATATAATGCTTTAAGTTTTATGATTAAACCGAAAAAAGATATTTTTTAGATAGGTTATATAATCTGCGCTATTTGATTATATATAGCATGAACCCTTTCTATCATATATCGTATCTGTCTTTCTGACATTTGTGCTATTTCAGATATCATTCTCATCATAGGAACAACAGTATTTTGAAAAAGAATACTAACAATAGCTTGTACTTTTTGTATTACTGCTAATGCACCTTGGAAAGTAGCATCTATTATTCTTACAATTCCTTGAAGAATTGGTTTTATAGTATAATTCCAAGTAGGAACAATTATATTATTAAATACCCATACTGCTGATAGAAAGGTTTTTTCTACTGTATAAGCTAATGCATCCCCTAATTTTTCAATCGTCCAATTAAGCACTCTACAGCTAATTTCTAGAATAGGGTAAATTACACGATTCCAGATAGGAGCAATTACATTATTTATCATCCACACAGCTGTTTGATATGTTTTTTCTAATGCGTAAATTAGTGTTTCGCCTATTTTTTCAATTGTCCAATTAATAAATTTACAAGCATTATATAGAACAGGATAAATTACATGATTCCAAATAGGAACAATTACATTATTTACCGTCCAGACTGCTGTTTGATATGCTTTTTCTACTACATAATTTGCTGCTTCAAAAAGTTTTATTATACTCCATCTAACAAACCTATAAGCATCATTTAAAATAGGATAAATAATACTATCCCATAATGGAGCTATAACCTTGTTAAATACCCATTGAGTTACTTGAGTTGTTTTTTCTATTACAAAAACTACAACATCCAAAAGCTTTTCAACAGTCCAATTAAATAACTTAATAGCATTGTCTATTATCGGGCAAATAACATGATTCCAAATAGGAACAATTACATTGGTAAATAACCATTTTGTTACTTGGCTTGTTTTTTCTATTACAAAAACTACAGCATCCAAAAGCTTTTCAACTGTCCAATTAACAAACTTACAAGTCTTATCTAAAATAGGATAAATAACACGATCCCAAATAGGTATAATAACTCTATTTATAATAGTTTTAGCTATGGCATCAACTTTCTTACTAAGATATTCATAAACTACAGGAATGGAAGTATATATTTTTTTAGGAAGAGCGTAACATATTGCATATATAGGAACACTACCACAAAGGAAAATGTTTTCTCCAAGCGTTTGAACTTTTACACCTAAAGTAGAAATAGGTAAAAGATTTACTTTGTCACCTAAAAGACTTATTGAAGAACCACAAGTATATATTAATCCCCCATAAAGCATTGCAGCATATAAAACACCTGTAACAGCTAAACACCCTTTAGCTATACCTGCAACACTATTAAAGTTTTCAATATTTTTGAAATTACCAATAGAGAGATCATAAGGATTTTTTACGCCAATATCATATGCGCCGCCTTTAACAGCATTAATAGCCTTACTAATAATATTTTGATTTGGAGCATTCCAAGCTGCTTTCATATTAGGACATGTAAAGGGATTTAAACTTATTTGTGCCATAATAACTCTATTGGTTTATTAAATTTGGCTATAATTATAGGTTAGAAATAGAAAAAATGTCAGCTAAAATAGAAATTACAAATAAATTTCATTATATAATTAATTTTGCAAAAACAAATGCTACAAACTAAATATTTTATTCACTAGGAATTAAATATATTGTCTTATTAATTCCCTCATACGATATCTATCAAATGAGTCTTCTGTTGTACAATAAAAATATAAGAAAACAAATCCAACTGCTCTAGCTAATTCTATTTTACCAATTTGACGATAAGACAACTGATTCTCTGGGCTAACTATAGCGTTAGTTATCTTTTTACCACCTACTACACCACAAATCATAGCAACTGGCAAAGAAAGGATAGCGCCAACTCCAGCAACAGTGAAACCAATTGCAGCACCATCAATCGCTGTAAACCCTTTAACAGATTTAAATAAGGCATCAGTTGAAAGAAACGCCGTATATGCAACTATTGAAGTAGTAATAAAAGTTTGAGTTGCTTGATAAATTCCTGCAGTTTTAGGATCTCTTGTTATTTTAAATATTTTAGAACTTGTATAAGCCATAAGGCCATTTACAGCTGCAATGCCTGATGTAACTGCTAAAGCTCCATTTAATAAACCTGTCATATTTACACCTATTTTATTGAATATTATTGTCACATTAATAAAAAACCATAAATATGGTAGGGCATTATATAATATAGACAAACTAAAATAATTATTTAATAAACTAATTATTTACATCATTATTTTAGCAGCTATAGCAGCTAATTTTGATCTTTCTGTCTTATCTAAAAAGACATGCCCATGTAAAGGCTGATCTCTAAATTTATTAACTACATATGTTAATCCATTAGAATCTTGATCGAGATATGGATTGTCTATTTGTGTAGGGTCACCTGTTAATATTACTTTTGTTCCTTTACCGGCTCTTGAAATTATCGTCTTCATCTCATGTGGGGTTAGATTTTGCGCTTCATCTATTATCATGTATATTTTAGGAAGAGTTCTTCCTCTAATATATGTTACAGCTTCCATCTCTAATTTATTACTTTCCTGTATCCATTCTAAAGTTGAAGCTTCATTACCCTCTCCATTTGCTAATTGACAGATAAATTCTAAATTATCGTAAATTGGTTGCATCCAATGATACAGCTTTTCTTCTTTTGTCCCCGGAAGGTATCCGATATCTTTTCCTAAAGGCATAATTGGTCTAGATACTAGAATTTTTGAATATGCGTTTTCATCAAATACTTTTGTCATACCACAAGCTAATGCTAATAGCGTTTTACCTGTTCCAGCAGGTCCAATAAGAGTTACTAAAGAAACATCATCTCTAAGTAACAAATCAATCACGCATTTTTGTTCCATATTTAATGGGAAAATCCCCCAAATACCCTTTTTAGGTTG
>CAYUWE010000004.1:0-14677 GCA_964448255.1 uncultured bacterium
GAAAAGTTGAAGAGACGACATATACTTTTATAGGAATTAATGAAGATTTTTTTAGAGTAAAACAATGTGCTTTAACTTTAATAAATTATTTGTCTTCTCAGACTATAGGGTATCTTGAGCTTTTTAATGCAATTAATAGGCATTTGTATCAGGGCAGGATATCACAAAAGGCTTATACGGATGAAAGACGCCAAACAGAATTATTTCTAGTATATAGCCATAATGTTAATCTCATAGTTAGTTCATTAAATCAGCAAATTGCATTGGTAGGAAATTTGCTTCAATCTACTAAAGAGTCTCATCATGATATTGAAAGCAAAACTCAAGATTTATTTTTAAGAGCATCTTTTGAAAGAGCTGTTAGGAAATCTAATAAAGCATTTTCTAGAGCAAAAGAATATTTTAAAAAGGCACAAGAATTTATAGGATCAAAGGAACAACAAATAGATCCGGATAAGTTAGAAATTGTTTATGAAAAGAAAGAGGAATTTTCACGTAAAATTAAATCAGAGCTAGAAATAATACATGAGCAATATCAAATTGCTATTGATAATTATTTTTCGACAAATGAGGTTATAGAAAAATGCTCTGATTCATTGAAAATGTTTTCTTAAAAGCTATTCAATTGGAAGTAGATTTAGAAGCTGATTTTGAGGATTTAATTAGTAAGATGCATAATCATCAATAAAGATATTGTAAAACATATCCGATAATATTTATCATCTTTGCGAAAATTTAATAAAGGGCTAATAAAATGAGTGGTGCTAGATGTTGTTATCTTCATGGACTAAGTAATTTTAATACACAACTTGTATCAGATATTGAATCTGGCATTGGCAATATTACTACTGAGATAGGACATATTATAGGACGAACGAAATGTATATTTGATGTAGAGAAAAAATTCTTTGAAGAAGGTTTTAAAAAATTAAAGGGTAATTTAGGTAATACTGAAAGAAAATTAGAGGTACAAGAACTTACAAAAAAGTGTATTGAGGTTACCTTAGTTTTAGATAGTATTGAAAAGGACTTTAACAGGATAAAATTAACAGCCGAGAGTCTAATAAATTACTTATCTAAACAAGCTCGAGGATATAATGATCTTTATGAAATGATTAATAGACATTTATATAATGGGCGGATAACACAAATGCCATTTACTGATGAAAGACTAAGGACAGAATTATTTAGAGATTTTAGCCAATATATTGATGTTGTAACGTTTACATTAAATCAGCAAATTTCATCGGTTAATAATTATCTTCAGTCTGTTAAAGATACACATTTGAGAGTTGTAGATAAATGTGAAGTGCTTTCATATGTAGCTACTTCAAAAAGATCGGTTGAAAAAGCACAGGCAGCATTTCATAGAGCACAAAAATTGTTAGATCGTTTTCAATCATTTAAAAATATTCAAGAATCAAAAGAAGCTTTTGGCGCGCCAGTTATAGACGTTGTTAAAAAACAATATTTAAATAGTATGCAATTAGAATTAGCTACAATTAATCAGTCTTTTGAAAAAGTAAGAGATAGTTATTTTGCATGTCATCAAAAAGATAAGTGCTTAAGTAAAAATTTTCATAAATTAGAGGAACTTAACTTAAGAGCATTTCAATTAACAGTCTCTTTGAAAAGTGAACTTGATGAGTTAATTAGTAAAACTACTAATTTTGAGAAAGAATATAGTAGAGCTTCAAAAGCCAATAGAAAGACATATTAGTTTTAATAAAATTATTATAGGAGTTGAAAATGTCTAGTAGGCCAATAGGTACTTTTGAGTCACATAAAAGGGCAGGAGATCATTTAGAATCAGAATCTAAAAGGGAATGTTTAGGAAATCAAGGAAATACTTCCTCAGCGGTACCAACAGATGCTAGAGTTTCTGAAAGTGCTGAAGTTGCAATAAATGCTGCGGGTTTAGAGCAAAGAAGAAGTGATGAAGATTTACGAAATAGAAATGTTGAAGTTGGAGGTGATCCGATCGGTCGATTTGGATTACTTCTTTTCCAACAAACACCAGATCCCAATAGAGCTGAAGATCCAACTCAAGACGACCGTGTTGATTATTTTGCATTGTGGTTTCAAGATCGATGCCAGGAGGAACAAGATTGTTTAACAAACGAAGGTATTGATGTTAGAAGAACATCACCTTTTTATTATGATGGTATGGCTTCTGGCGTTGAAGCAGCATTGCAAGCTTTACAAGATGGAGCTCAATCAGAATATGATGCTGTAGATGAAGCGTCCCAATCTGGAGATTCAAATTATGCATCTAGCCCTTCACCTCCTAATAGTGTGTATTCTGTGGGTGATGCAGCGCAAGCTTTACAAGATAGAGTTCAATCAGAATGTTATGACGCAGAAGAAGCATTACATTCTGGAGGATCAAATGATGCCCCTAGCCCTTTACCTCCTAATAGTGTGGGTTCTGAAGATGCAGCATTGCTAGCTTTACAAACTACACCTACAGAAGAATATGATGCCGCAGATGAAGCATCCCAATCTGAAAGATCAAATGATGCATCTAGCCATTCACGTACAGAAATATATGTTGTTGCGGATGAAACATCGCATCTTGAAGGATCAGCATTTAATTCTCAAGCTCTTAGTAATGAAGATGAATCAGGCTCTGTAGGATCAGACTTGAGTTCACAATTCTCATTTGGTGAATTGAGTTCTTCAGCTTTTGGTGTAGAAAATGATTCAAGGGTTCAATCCCCAGAAAGAGAGGAGGTTAGGTCTGAAGGCACCCCTAGACTTGAAATTAGAGGTGAAGAACCGATTTTTAAAAAGCCAGAGTATTTGCCCATAGTAATGTGATAATAATATAAAAAAGGCGGTTATAGCTATAACATAATAAACTTATTTTTTTAATTACTAATCAATTTGTCAAATTATAATTTTAATAATTAGCTTTTATTGAAATTTACTCAATTAAAGCTTATAATATTAGAATCAAAATTTAAATTAATTGGAGTAATTTTATGCTTAAACGCGCTGGGCTTAACGTTGAATCAGATCCTAAAAGATTCTGTTCTCCTCAAAGAGATCCTAGTCAAGCAGATCATTCTTTATTAGATAGAACAAGTGATGTTGCACTACAAGCAGTTTCAAATTCTGTACAAGCTATAGTTAGTCATAATCAACGTACTCATGATGATATTGAATTATTAGAAAACCTTCCAGAACAAGTTGTTGCAGAGGAAGATGTAGTTGTTAATTATCGAGATTTTGATTTAGATGGTAATTTATTTGGCTTAGCTAGTGGTATTGTGTCTAGTGGTATTGAGTCAGAAAATGCAGAAAAAGACGCTCTTGAAAATCTTAAAAAAGGAGAAGAACAAACAGCAATACAATACGATGTCTCTGGAGAAGAATTACAAAGCATATTAGAACAAGTAGTAGATAGTCAGTCGCCGGTTCAACAAGGAGCTGCAGATGAAGCTCTTGAAGTTGGAGCTGCTTCAGTACAATCCGATCTTTCTAGAGAAAATTTACAACGTTTTTTAGATCAAGTAGCAAGTCAACCCAGAGTTCAACAAGGCATAGCTCCTTTTTTAGATAAAGAGGATGAAGACGCAAACGATTTGCTATGCGTACCTGGTAAAAATGTTACCTATTTGTTTGGGAATGCAATAAATTTTGGTGGCTTTGGAACTATTCATTTATCAAAAGATTCTCAAGGTAATGACATTATTCTAAAAGTATCTAGAGAGGCTGATGAAGAAGATGAAGATCCTGATCACACATATAAGATTTATCGTAGAGTTGCTAATGAAGCTGAAATTTTAAAGGTATTAAAAGGGGATAATCACTTTGTTCAATATATTGATAGTTTTACCAATCCTAAAATGATAAATGGAACCCCATTAGGTGAAACAGTTCATGTTATTGTAATGGAAAAATTACCTAGAATATTATCCTCTATTAGGGGTAGCACTTTATCAGTCGATGCAATTGATAAGATGTTAAGACAAGGCTTAGAAGCTATTAAAGTAATGACTGACAAAAAAATTATCCATCAGGATATTGACGATTCATGTATGTCATGGGATGGTGAAAATCTTAAAATATTTGACTTTAGCATAAGTACAATGGGTAAAGATAGTATTGTGCCGGGTGATGAAGATTATTTCAAAGATAGCCCAGCAGAAGAAATGCTGCCTCCAGAAAAATTACTTGGATTAAGCGTTGATCAAAAAACAGATATGTGGACATTGGCGCAAGTATTGTTTGAATTTTATACTGATGACCTTTTAACTTGTACTCCTGATAAAGTTATGCATGAACTGTTATTACTATCAAAAGACAAATTGCCTGTAGAAATATTGGAACAATCGAAAAATAAATTTCAATATTTTAAATTGTTGCCAAATGGTAATTATTGTCCTAAAGCTGAATTATCAAATGAAGAAATAAAAGATTTTCTTTCAATAGGTAAAAGAATTGTTGATGCAGCAATTAAAAGAGGTGAATACACAGATAATAAAGCTAAAGTTGATAGATTAGCAAATGCCTTTGAAGATATTTTTTCATTTGTAAGACCACCAGCAGAAGAAATTTTGCGTCGTTATTACTCATGAAAAACTAAATATTGGATAATATCATGACAGCTAGTTGTTCTAGTCCTACAAAAGACTCTTTTAGAATGGATAATCCTAAAGAACCTATAAGGTCAAAAACTATTAATGATAGGTTAATGGAAGCAGCATCTCAAAGATCAATTAAAGATTATCTCCAAACTTATCAAAAAGATGATGAATCAAGAAAAAGAAGAATATCCCATATTGTTACAGAAGATGATCCAAAAAAGTCTAAAAAGCTAAAAACTATTAATGATAAATTAATGGAAGAGCGTGACAAAGCATATCAAAGATCAATTGAAGATAATGATGATACTTCTCACACAGTTGTTGAACCAAGAACCTATAAAAAAGAAATAACTCAAATTGATCCAATAAACCCAAATTTAAAAGATAAATATCCACTTCTAGGACATATAGGAGAAGGAAAGCACGGAATTATTCAATTATCAAAAGATGAAGAAAGACAAGATATAGCCTTAAAGATATCAAGATGTGGGGATAATTATGAATATAACCCTGAAAAAACAAAAGAAAAAAGACAAAGGATAATTAACGAAGCTAGGATTTTAAAAGAATTAAAAGATAGTCATTATTTTGTTCGATATATTGATGATTTTAGATGTCCATGGGATGTTGAGCCATTATTTGAATTTCACCGCAGAGATGAAGAAGTAACTCATGTTATTGCAATGGAGAGGCTTCAAGATACTTTGAAGAGTAAGTATAAATACTTTGATGGAACATACAGAACTATTGGAATTTTAGAAATCGATAGCATTTTATATCAGTTTTTAAAAGCCATGAAAGTGCTTACCGATAAGAAAATTATTCATCAAGATATTAATGATGCTAATATTTCATGGAATGAGAGAGATTTGAAAATTTTTGATTTTAGCGCAGCTACAATCGGTAAAGATTTTATATCATATGATGATGATGACTATTATGAAGACATTTCTGATGAAAGTACAACTCCTCCAGAAAAATTGCTTGGATTAAGTGTTGATCAAAGAGGTGATATGTGGTCAATGGCATGTGTATTATATGAATATTATATGCATGAGAAATTATTTAAGTGCTCTACAGACTCACAAGAATTTATGTTTGAGTTAGAACAAAAAACAAGGCAAAAAGCACCAAGAGAATGGTTGAATAAAGGTAAATATTCTCATAAATATTTCCAAAGATTTTCTGATGGTACATTTACATGTAAGAGTGATATTACAAGTGATGAACTGCCAGATTTACGTCCAATAAAAGATAGGATTATTGTTAGAGCAAAAGCTAAAGATGAATATAAAACAAATAAAGGACATGTAGAAAGATTTGCAGCAGTCCTTTCTGAAATTCTTACATTTAATAGACCAACAGCAGAACAATTACTTTCTTCTTATTATCAATATTCAATATTCAAAAGATTTTGATTTATTCTAATAAAGTGTGGTAGCATCATTTTAATTGAGTAGGATGATGTTAATATGAATAAACAACTCAAAACAATCGGTGAAACTTTTAAAGCAAGAAGAGAGGAAATGCACCTCTCATTAAAAGAAGCAGAAAATGCTACTTCTATACGTATGTTATATCTACAAGCTATAGAAGAAGGACATATCAATAGGTTTTTATCTCCAATTTACGCTCTTGGTTTTGTAAAGCAATACGCTGCATTTTTAGGGTTCGATGGTGAAAGATTGATAAAAGAAAATGCACAAGCTTTTAAAATTGGTGAAGAAAAACAAGAATTTTCCTATGGCATAGGTACATTAGATCATAGAGGGGGCCATCCAAATAGCATAAGAAGCTTAAATAACATTATTTGGATAGGTGTCGGAGTAGTTGTATTTATAGCTGCCTGGTATTTTGCTAAAGCTTTAGGAGTATTTTAATGAGGATTCTTTTTTTTTAAAAAGAAGCTTTTCATATTTTCCAAAAGGTATCTTAATCGGTTTGTCTGATCTTGTCCCAGGGATATCTGGAGGGACTGTTGCATATGTATTAGGTATCTATGAAAAGCTTTTACTAAATATAAAACAGCTATTTTCAATTAAAGACATTTTAAGGGTAGATTTTGTATTTTTAATATCTCTATTTTTTGGTGTTTTATCTGCAGTAATATTAGGATCACATCTATTTTCCTATATGCTTGCCTCTGAAATGCTAAGGCCAATTATTTTATCATTTTTCTTTGGTTCGATGGTTGGTGCAATCGTATTAGTCTCTAAAAGAATAAATAAATGGAATATCATTGAATTAATATGCGTGTTGCTTGGTATTACAATAGTATTTTTCTTTGCAAAACTTTGTTTTACTAGCGCCCAACATAAAATAACAACACTATCTTTTGTGGAATATAAAGTAATAATAGCAGGGTGTTTAGCTATTATGGCAATGCTTATGCCTGGTATGTCTGGGAGTTCTGTTTTAATGGTGTTAGGGTTTTATCTGCCAACGCTGCAAGCTGTTAATGATTTTATACATTCTTTTGGGAAAGATAGGGTTGCTTTATTATACTTGGCTAATTTGTCTTTTGGAATATTTATTGGACTAACATTTTTTTCGAGATTGCTTTTATTTTTATTTAAAAAGTATGAAAAGGTTGTATTAAGTTTAATTATCGGAATGATGTTTGGTTCTTTATATTCTCTATGGCCATTTTGGAAGTGTAGGGAGTATTTCAATGAAGTAAAAGATAGACTTGATTTGATACCTATCCATCCGACTCTGCCAAATATTTTTTCTCTTCAATTTATTTCGGCATTTATTTGCTTTTTAGTAGCTTACTTTCTTTTTTCAAGAAAGAGACTTAATACAACACAAAATTTTCTATAAAAAAAATAAAAGAAAAAAGACATGACTTGCATATAAACATAGTCATATTTATTATTCAGGTAAGTTGGATTATATATAAAGCAAAAGTGCAATTATGTCTATAGAAACACTCGGTGATTATACCCTTTTAAAAAAGCTTGGTGAAGGTGGCTTCGGCGAAGTTTATTTAGCTGAACATAGGTTTATAAAAAAGAAATTTGCGATAAAAGTGCTGTTAGATGAGCTATCATCCGATAGCGATTTTATTGAAAAATTTCAAGACAATGTAAACATTTTAACAAAATTAGATCATCCTTCTATTATTAAAGTTCATAATATTTCTTCTTTTGATGGGAAATATTTTTTGGTGTTAGATCATGTATTAGATAGCGAAGAAAAGATATCTAATTTAGAAACGTATTTAAGTAAGCAAAATGAGGTTTTGCCAGAAAAAACTGTTGAAACTATTTTAAGGCAAATTGCTTCAGCTTTAGATTATGCCCACCAAATAAGCTTTGGAAATGATAATTTAGTTCATCGAGGAATAAAATTATCAAATATCTTAGTAGATGAAAATGATAAGGCAGAGAAATTTTATCTAACAGATTTTGGACTTTCTAATTTAATTGGAGAAACTAAGATATTAAAGAAATCTTATGAAGCTATGTTAAGTGCTAATGAAGATATCAATACCGCTATAGATAATTATTCATTCTTATCCCCAGAACAAAAGCATTTTGGGAAGATAGATTTTAGATCTGATGTATATTCCTTTGGTGTGTTGGCATATTATTTAATTACAAGAAATTTCCCTGAAGGCTATTTTGAAATGCCTTCAAAAATAGCTCCAGAATATAAGCTTAATTGGGATCTTTTTATCTCTAAATGCTTACAAAGAGATCCTATTAGAAGACCAGATCAATTAACAAAAGCATTAAATACACTTTTACCAGAAAGTGGATCCGATGCTTCAAATATGAATGTACTATCATGGGAAGAAGTTGAAAGAAAAGTAGAAAATGCTATGCAGATGTCTTTTGAATTTTCTTATGAAGATACAAATGATGGTTCTCAAAATTATACCAATCAAGAGGAAACTGTTGCTCCAACATTTACTGAAGAAGCAGCAAAACCAATCCAGCAATTAAAACCAGTGATAAAACCTCAAGAGATAAAACGCCCACAGTATGAACCTGATCCTGGAGCAATTTTCCAAAAAGAACTTAATGTCTCATATTACCAACCAAAAAAGGTTGAAATAAAAAATGTTGAGCCAATTCTTACTGAAATGAAAATTATACCCGGAGGGGTATATTTTAGAGGGAGTAATGACGGCGCTAGAGATGAGATACCTCGCCATAAAATATCTTTGTCTAGCTTTGCTATGGATGTTCACCCAATAACAAACGAGCAATTTGTAAGGTTTTTAGAATCTATGGGTGGAGAAAAAGATTGTGATAATAATGATATCATCCGTCTTAGAGATTCTAGAATTAAAAGAAGTGCTGGCAAATTAACTATAGAGTCTGGCTACAGCAAACATCCTGTTGTTGGAGTAACATGGTATGGTGCTGTTGCTTATGCTAAATGGGTAGGTAAAAGAATACCAACAGAAGCTGAATGGGAAATAGCATGTATGGGTGGTGTTGACGCAGCTTTATATGCATCAGGAGAAGATATTGACCATTCTCAAGCTAATTTCTTCAGCTCTGATACAACAGCTGTTAAAAGCTACCCTTCAAATAATGGTGGTTTATATGATATGGCTGGCAACGTCTATGAATGGTGCTATGATTGGTATGCATATAATTACTATGATACATCACTTCAAGAACCAGAAAATCCACTAGGCCCACAGCAAGGGGTATATAGAGTCCTTCGTGGTGGCTGTTGGAAAAGTTTAAAAGAAGATCTTAGATGTGCTCATCGCCATAGAAATAATCCTGGTGCTGTTAATAGCACATATGGCTTTAGATGCGCTACTGATGTATCTTGAATATAAACTATTGTCTTAGTATCCTTTTTTTATAAAAATTGGATTTTTAAATGAAATTATTACTTTGCAATCCAAGAGGGTTTTGCGCAGGTGTTGATAGAGCTATTTCAACCGTTGAAAAGGCAATAGAGCTGTTTACCCCTCCTATATATATCAAACATCAAATTGTTCATAATAAGCATGTAGTAAAGTACTTGGAGGATAAAGGAGCAATTTTTGTTGATTCATTAGAAGAAGTACCTTCTAATTCCTATGTAATATTTTCTGCACATGGCGTTTCTCCAAAAGTTAGACAAGAAGCAATAAAAAGAAATTTAAATGTCATTGATGCTACATGTCCATTAGTTACAAAAGTGCATTCTGCAGCGAAGGTATTTGCAAAAAAAGGATATAAAATTATTTTGATAGGGCATAAGAGACATGTTGAAGTAATAGGGACAAAAGAAGAAGCCAATGATGTTACAGTAGTAGTAGAAAATATTAAAGATGTTGAAAGTTTAAATTTTAAGGATGATCAGAAATTGGCTTATCTTACTCAAACTACACTTAGCATTGATGATGTTAAAGAGATTGTAGAAGCACTAACAAAAAAATTCCCAAATATCACAACTATTCCTTCTTCTTCAATTTGTTATGCTACGATGAATAGACAAAGAGCTATTTGTAATCTGTCGAATCATGTAGATATAGTATTTGTCGTAGGTGATCCTACAAGTTCTAATTCCAATAGGTTAAAAGAGATTGTAGTAAAGAGAAAAACTAAAGCCTATTTGATAAATTCAAAAGATGAAATAGATCCTAAATGGTTATCCAATGTTAGAGTAATTGGAATGACAGCAGGAGCATCAACCCCTGAAGCTATTGTTCAATCATGTGTCGATAGGTTAATTGAACTTGGTGTTAAAGAAGTTAAAGAAGATTATTTTGTAGAAGAAAATATTTCTTTTTCCCTTCCTAAAGAAATCTGTTCATGTGCATTAAATAAATGAGATACAACATTATCTATTGAAAAATCAGCATTTATTAATTCTTTAGTATGACTGTGTTTGGGAGAGAGGAAAATGTTTTTTGTATTTTCTTTTTCAATGATTTGCCCTTTATGCATTACTAATACATCATCACAGAAATTTTTAACTATTTGTAGATGATGCGTTATGAAAAGATATGTTAGGTTGAATTGCTTTTGAAGGTCTTTTAGTAAAAATAGTATTTGTGACTGCAGAGGCATATCTAAAGCTGATGTCGGCTCATCTAATACTAGAAATGAAGGCTTTAAAATAATAGCTCTAGCTATGGCTATTCTTTGCCTTTCACCACCGCTAAATTCATGGGGATAACGATATAAAACTGATTTGCTAAGCCCGACCAATTCTAATATTTCTAAAAGAGGTGTTAATTTGTCTTCTTTGGCTGTGAGTTTATGTACAATTAGCGGCTCTAATAATATATCTTTAATCTTCATCCTTGGGTTTAATGATGAAGAGGGATTTTGAAATATTATTTGAGCTTTTCTTCTATAATCCTTTAATTTTCTTTTGTTAAATAAAAATATATCCTCACCGTTAAATAAAACCTCTCCAGATGTTTTTGGAATAAGGTTTAATAGTAGTTTTGCAATAGTTGTTTTACCACAGCCACTTTGTCCAACAAGAGCTGTAGTTATTCCTTTTTTTATTGAGAAATTAATATTTTTTATTTCTAAAATTTTTCTGTTTTTATGAGAAAAGGTTTTTGTAAGATTTTTTACTTTAATTATATCTGTCATTTTTCCCTCATATGGAAAAATGATTTTAGAAGTAAGTGGGTATATGGATGCTTTGGAGATGATAAAATGTTTTTAACATTTCCCATCTCTAATATTTTCCCTTTATACATTACAAAAATTCTATCGCATATTTTTGAAACTATAGAAATATTATGGGTAATAAAAATAATACTTAATCCCAATTTCTTTTGTATGTCCTTGAAAAGAGTGAGTATTTGATTTTGATATAAAATATCTAAAGATGTTGTTGGTTCATCAGCAATAATTAAATCAGGATTTCCCGATAGAGCTATTGCTATCATTATTCTTTGCTTTTGCCCACCGCTAAGCTGGTGGGGGTATTGAGAAAAACGTATTTTGGGATTGTCTATTCCAACAAGCTCTAAAAGTTCATATGCTCTATTTTTTGCTTCTTTTCTTTTATATTTTTCTTTAGATATTAGAAGCTCGGTAATTTGATTTCCTATTTTCATAGTAGGGTTTAGAGCTGTTGTAGGATCTTGAAAAATTATTGAAATATCAGAGCCACGTATTTTTCTAAGCTCTTTTTTTGAAGATTCTAAAATGCTTTTTTCTTTAAATAGGATTTTTCCTTTTTTTATTTTAGCGTTTTTTGGAAGTAGCTGTAAGATCGATAGGGCAGTTAAACTTTTCCCACTTCCAGATTCTCCAACGATTCCTATGATTTCATTTTCATTAACATCAATGTTAATACCTTTGAGTATCGAATTTTCATTATCAAAACTAATGTGTAGATCGTTTATTTCTAATAGCTTTTTCATTATCATAGCCTTGTATCAAATGAGTCTCTCATGCCATCACCAATAAGATTAAACCCAAGCATTGTTAGAAAAATCATTAATGATGGGAAAAATAGCCTCCAAGGATAATACCTTATAGCATGTATTCCATCATTTATCATAACACCCCAACTTGCTATAGGTGCTTGTACGCCAAGCCCTAAAAAACTTAAAAATGCTTCAGTAAAAATTGCTGCTGGAATTGTCAAAGTCATCGTTGTAATAATAGGACCTATGCAATTTGGTAAAAGATGATTAATAACTATTCTAAATGTATTTGCTCCTATAGCTTTTGCAGCTAATACATATTCCATTTCTTTTATCTGCAGTATCTGTCCTCTTACAATCCTCGCCATATTTATCCATCCTGTTAGTGTAATAGCTATTATAATTGTCATTAGTGATGGCTGCATAAATACTAATAAAAGAATAACTACAATGATGTATGGAACGGCTAAGAAAATATCACAAATACGCATAAGCATTTCATCAACTTTTCTTCTAGAAATAGATGAAATAGTTCCCCAGATAACTCCGATGAATAAATCTATTATTGCTGCTGTAATACCTACTAATAAAGATATCCTAGCACCCCACCATGTACGTGTAAAAATATCTCTTCCAAGCTCATCTGTTCCAAACAAAAATCTTTTTGATGGAGGAAGGTTTTTTAAATGTAGATGGATATCAAAATAGTTATGAGAAGAAAATATAGGTCCAAATATAGCAAAAAGAAAAATAATAGAAATTAGTAAAGATCCCAGAAAAAAAGATTTATTAGAAAATAATCGTCTAAAAATGTTTGCTTGGTAGATGGATATTTCTGTTTTCATTTTTTTATCCTTATTCTAGGATCAATCAAACTATAAAGAACATCACAAATAAAAATTAATAAAAGTAAAATGCCGCTATAAAATAAGGTTATACCCATAATTAGTGTATAGTCTCTATTAGATATGCTTTGAATAAGCCATAAACCTATCCCTGGTATACCAAATATTTTTTCAATAACAAAACTTCCAGTTAATATTTGCGCAGCTACAGGACCGATATATGAGATAATTGGCAAAATGGAATTTCTTATAGCATGTTTATATATCACTCTAAATGAAGAAAGCCCTTTTGAAAATGCTGTTTTGATATAATCTTGCTGGAGGGTTTCAATCATATTTGTTCGAGTTAACCTAGCAATAAATGCTGCTGGCGTTGCAGCTAGAGCTATACTAGGTAAAATAGTATGAGAAAATCCTCCCCAAAGAGCTATTGGGAAAATAGATAGTTTAATAGAAAGAGTATACTGCAAAAATGTTGCTAGAACAAACCCAGGGATAGATATGCCAATAATTGCAAGGATAATAACCCCTGTATCTATCCATTTGCCCTTATATAACGCTGCTAGAGATCCTAAAAGTATCCCATAGATTATTGCAATTATCAGAGCTTGTATTCCAAGTATCGCTGATATATGAAACCCTTCAAAAATTATATCTTGTACTTTCCTTTCTGAATAAATATATGAAGGTCCAAGATCTCCTTTAATACATCCTTTTAAGTAGTTTAAATATTGCTTATAAATAGGTTTGTCAAACCCATAGTGTTTATTTAGTGAGGAGAGTATTTCTTTGGGCAAATTTTGTTCATCTGAAAAAGGATTGCCAGGGATTGCTTTCATCAAGAAAAAGGTGATCGTAAGGATAGAAAAAAATGATAGTAGAAGAACAAATAATTTTTTAAAGATATAACTTTTCATTAAATTATCCTTATTCACAGTAAAAACATCTTAAACGATATGAATATTTTTGAATATTTTTCTCGCTCTTTTGCTATACTATCTCTTTTTAAAAATAAGGGTTATTAATGAAAAAGGTATATTTTATTAGTCTTGGCTGCTCTAGAAATTTAGTTGATAGCGAAATAATGATAGCAATTATCGAAAAAGAAGGTTTCTTACTAACTGATGATATTTTATTAGCAGATTTTATAATCGTTAATACTTGCGGCTTTTTGGAAGAAGCAAGAGATGAAGCATTAGATGTATTAGAAGAGGTTTTTCAAAATAAAAAGAAACAGGCCAAAGTGATTGTTACTGGATGTATGGTGCAAAACCATAAATATATTTTAGAAAAATATTTTCCAGGTATTCATTATTATTTAGGGCCAGGACATGTTGATGACATACTAATAGCTATAAATTCAAAAGAAAAAGGAGAGAAAATATCTAATAAAAAGTCGTATTTAGCATGTGAGCCTACATCAAGAAAACAAATAACCCCTCCTAATTATGCATATGTAAAGATAGCTGAAGGATGTAAGAAAAGATGTTCATATTGCATTATCCCAATGATAAAAGGTGTTTTAAAAAGTAAACCCATAGACATAGTTGTTAAAGAATGTGAAAAACTGCTATCAGATGGCGTTTTTGAAATTATTCTAGTAGCACAAGATTTGGGGGATTATGGAAAAGATTTCGATGGCAAATCCCATTTAGAAGAGCTTTTAAGTGCTATTTTAAAAATTAAAAAACCATTTTGGCTTCGTCTTTTATATCTTTATCCCGATGAGATAACTAAAAATCTTATTAAGATAATGAAAAGTGATGATAGAGTATGTAAGTACTTGGATATGCCTATTCAGCATATTAATGATAGGCTTTTGAAATTAATGAGAAGAAAGACCACAAAAAATGAGATAATTGAAAAGATAAATCTTCTTAGAAAAGAAA
>CAYUWE010000005.1:0-14578 GCA_964448255.1 uncultured bacterium
TCCTTTTATCCAAGAAAAAATCTTTAAAATATCTTCTGTTGAATGTAATGAAGGTAAAATAGTTGTTCGAAATTCATATTCAATTTGGTCCTTTAAAAGAATAGAAACGCTTTTTCTTATATTTTCTAATGGAATAGTGCGGTTAACTACTAATGGATATTTTTCTATAGGGGCTTTTATATCCATTGCTACATAGTCTATTAACCCTTCTTTTATTAGTTCTAATAATACGTCAGGGTTTATCCCTGACGTGTCTAATTTAATAGAAAGGCCCATTTCTTTTACTTTTTGTATAAATGAAAAAAGGCCTTTATGGATTGTTGGCTCTCCACCTGTTATTACTACTCCATCTAATTTGTTTTTTCGAGAAAATAGAAAATCTAATACTGTTTTTTCATCAATTGTAGGTTTAAACTTTTCTTTTAGTACTAAAGATGGATTGTGGCAGAAGTGACAGCGAAAGGGACACCCTTGCGTGAACACTACTGCCGCAATTTTTGACGGGTAGTCAATAAGAGATGATTTTTGTAATCCTCCAATTAACAATTGTGACACTCCGATTGTGGTGAATTATAAGTTACTCTTTTTTCAAATTCTGATAATTTACCTTCATTCCATTGTTGTACTGGCCTTAGATATCCCACAATACGTGAATATACTTCACATGAACTTTCACAAACAGGGCAAGTAAACACTTCTCCATTTGTGTAACCATGTGTTGGGCAAACGCTAAATGTAGGGGTTAGAGAGATATATGGAAGATGGTATGAAGAACATATCTTTTTAACAAAATTTTTCACTGTGTTAGGACAATCAATTTTCTCTCCTAAAAATAGGTGTAATACCGTTCCTCCAGTATATTGTGTTTGCAAATCATCTTGATGGTCTAATGCTTCAAATACATCGTCTGTGTGGTTAACAGGAAGCTGAGAAGAATTAGAATAAAACGGATTTTCTTTTTCTGTGGCGGAGAGGATATTTTCTCCGAATTTTTTCTTGTCTAAAAGAGCTAGGCGATAGCTTGTTCCTTCTGCTGGTGTAGCTTCAAGGTTATAGTTATTTCCAGTCTCTTCTTGGAATACTTTTAGCTTATCTCTCATAAAAGATAATACTGACATGGAAAATTTCCTTCCTTCTTCTATAGAAATATCTTTTCCAAGTAGATTAACTAAGGCTTCATTCATTCCAACAATACCAATTGTTGAAAAATGATTTTTCCAAAAGCATTTAAACCTTTGTTTTATGTTTCTTAGATAGAATTTTGAATATGGATATAGTCCTTTATCCATAAAACTTTCTATTACTTTTCTTTTAACTTCTAAACTATCTTTTGCTAATTCCATTAGATCAGATAGTTGCATTAAAAATTCTTCTTTTGTCTTGGATAAATAGCCTACCCTTGGCAGGTTTATCGTTACAACACCAATAGATCCTGTAAGGGGATTGGAGCCAAATAATCCTCCACCTCTTGAAGCTAGCTGTTTTGTATCAAGACGAAGACGGCAGCACATAGATCTAGTGTCTTTAGGATCCATATCTGAATTGATGAAATTGGCAAAATATGGAATGCCGTATTTCCCTGTAACTTTCCATAAAAGTTCATGGTTGGGATTGTCCCAGTCAAAATCTTTTGTCATGTTGTATGTAGGTATTGGGAAAGTAAATACTCTTCCTTTAGCATCACCTTCCATCATTATTTCTAAAAATGCTTGGTTAAGCATATCCATTTCTTTTTGGAATTCTTTATATGTTTCTTTTTGTGGTTTTCCTCCGATAATTACTGGGGTATTGGCATATAATTCAGAAGGTTTTAAATCCATAGTGATATTAGTAAATGGCGTTTGAAAGCCAACTCGTGTTGGGACATTTATATTAAATATAAATTCTTGCATCGCTTGTTTTACTTGAGCATATGATAAATTATCATACCGTATAAATGGAGCTAATAGAGTGTCGAAATTGGAAAATGCTTGGGCTCCTGCAGCTTCACCTTGAAGAGTATAGAAGAAATTAACTACTTGCCCTAAAGCTGAACGGAAATGTTTTGCAGGGGCGCTTTGAACTTTCCCTAAAGCCCCTTGAAATCCTACAGTTAGTAGATCTTGCAGGTCCCATCCTACACAATATACACTTAATATACCTAAATCATGGATATGGAAATCTCCACTACTATGGGCTTGTCTAATTGGTGGGGTATAGATTTCATTTAGCCAATATAGCTTGCTTGTTTCAGAAGCTATATAGTTATGTAAACCCTGCAAGGAAAAAGACATATTGCTATTTTCTTTTACTTGCCAGTCTAATCTTTTTAAATATTGCTGCATTAGATCTATGCCAGCTTGTGACGCTATCTCTCTAATTTTAGCATGTTGATCACGATAAATTATGTATGCTTTTGCAGTCTTTTTAAAAGATGAAGAAAGTAATACTTCTTCTACAATATCTTGGATTTCTTCAACTGATGGTATATGGTCGTCATATACTTGCTCTAAAAGTTGTAAGACTTTAAGGGTTAATCTTTTTGCTTGTTTTTCATCGAATTCTTTTGTTTCTTTTCCAGCTTTTGCTATAGCTTTTGTTATTTTTTTTGCATTAAAGGAGACTGTTTGCCCATTTCTTTTTTTTATTTCAGAAAATTTTCCACTCTTATTTTTTTTCTCTTCTAACTCTATGGTTTTGTTCATTAAACGCCTCCTTTTATGGTACTTTATTAATAAAAAAGGATAACCCTGGCTACTATATATAGTAGTTCGTTTCCCTGTTTATTACTACATATAGTTTTTTTCGCTTTTTTTTTCTACAATTTTTTTTAACTATTAATCGAAAGGCCAAGCCTCGATAGCAGAAACCTTATAACTAAAATAGGATGAAGAATAAAATTTTTCAAAAGATTTAAATAAGTTATCGAATTGAGCTTTTTTTTAATTATATAGGGAAGGTTTTTATGAGCATCTGTTATCCATTCTACATATGGTGGGGGAATTTTCTTAGGTAAAGATGTTACAGGGAAAAACCTTATGTCTTTTGTTTCTTCACCTATAGTTGCATCACCATTAATAATATCGCATTCAAAAAGATCTGTCTCTTTAGATAATTTATTTATTGGGAAATATTTTCCGACTTTCTTTTTTATTGTTACGCTAAATCCTGTTTCTTCAAAAATTTCTCTTATTATCGCTTGTTCATTTGTTTCTCTATTTTCAATACCTCCACCTGGCAATACCCACACAGGAACGTCTCTTCTTTTTATTAGAAGAACGTTTTTTCTATCTTTAGAAAAAATTATTCCAGCAACACTAATATTTTTTTTCGATTCATTCATAGTTATAAAAATGGTATACTCTAAGGGTATCTAATTGCAACTAGCATTTATGAAAAATATTGTTACAATTTTATTGTTATTTACGTTTATTTCCTGCCAACGGTACATATATGTGCAACAAGAAAGTATTGATGGTAGTTATTTGGCAAGTAGTCGTGTAGGAACACCTGATCCAAGAGCAAAAAATCCAAAAGTAGGACAGCAATTAAATATATATTGGGACTTTCCTTTAAGCTTATACAAAAAAGAATTAACAATGTACCTTACAGTAAGGTTCTGGGATAGCACAGAAGAGGTATTTCAATACCCAATTACCAAAAAAAGGGATATAAAAACTTATTTCTTCAAAAAGCAAAAAGGGAAAAAATTGTTAACATATAAAATAGATATCGTTAGCAAAGAAAATAAAATTGTAGATACATGGAAACATCAACTATGGAAAGAATTAATTACTGTTGAATGACTTTTCATATGCTAGATTAAGTAGTTCTTTTGTCATTTCCCAATCTAAACAAGAATCTGTTACTGAAATGCCATATTTTAATACATAGGGGTTGATTAAGCTTTGTTTCCCTCGAAAGAGATTACTCTCTAACATTAATCCTATTATAGAGTCATTATCTTGTTCTAATATACTGTTAAATACTTTTATCTGGTTTTTCTCATCTTTTTTAGAATTGTCATGTGAACAGTCTATTAATAGAGGGAAAAATATGTTTTTATCTTTCATCAACGTTAGGATGCTTTCAATATATTTAGGGTCATAATTTGGAGAGGTTAAAGACCCTCTAAGAACAAGGTGGATAAATTTATTCCCCGTTGATGTGAAAATACCTAATACCCCATTTTCTTGGATTGATGGGAAGGTATGGGGGTTGCTAGCGCTAATAGCAGCGCCAAGAAGAGAAAAAATATTTCCGTTAATAGGATTTTTTATTCCTATTGGAAATGCTAAGGAAGAAGCTAGTTGCCAGTGTAATTGTGAGAGAGAAGTTCTTGCTCCTATCATTCCCCATGTTATTAAATCTTCAATATACCTTGATAAGATAGGATCTAGAAATTCCGTTGCGCAGGGTATTTCTAATTCTGTTATTTGTAAAAGTAGTTTTCTTACCTTTATTATTCCACTAAGTAAATCATTTGATCCATCTAAAGAAGGATCATAAAAAAATCCTTTCCATCCAAAAGAGCTTCTTGGTTTTTCACAGTAAAAGCGCATTATAAAGAAAAATTTATCTTTAAGGTACTCTGGAAGAGATTTTATCTTTTTTGCATAGTCTATAGCTACACTCTCTTCATGTATTGAACATGGCCCTAAAATAATAACCTTTCTTTTTTCTTTTTTAAGAAAAATATTTTTCGCCATTTCCCTAGCCTTAGAGATAAAATTTTTGTTTTTCTCAGACAACATAAATGTTTTTTTTATATCTTTAGGGGAAGGAAGGTGATTATTTAGTTTCATAAAATAGTTATTAACTTTTTTGTTCCAAGATATTATGATTAGTAGGGTTCAATTTAAGCAATACAAATATGGTAGCAAGAAAACAATTTCTAAAAGAGCTTGGCTAGTTGTTTTGTCTGCTTCCTTGTTAATTTTTTATAGCAATTTTCAACTAATTATTTTTAACTCTATTAGCAATGATATTATTAGAGATTTTCAGATAACGCCATTTCAAATGGGCTGGCTTTCTTCTATATATTTTATTGGGAATTTTGTTTTTCTTTTTCCAGCAGGACTTTTATTAGATAGGTTTTCTACGAAAAGCTTAATTTTAATGGCTATGTTGATAGCTCTTTCTAGTATGCTTGGCTTTGCATTTTCATATGATATTATTCAAGCAGGCTTTTTTAGATTGATGGCAGGAATTGCAGGGGCATTTTGTTTTGTAAGTGCTGTTAGAATAGCTTCAAGATGGTTTTCTATAGATAAATTAGCATTTGCTATTGGATGGATTGTTTCTATAGGGATGATAGGAGGGCTTATTGCTCAGGTGCCATCTAATTATATTTTAAGTTGTCTAGGATGGAGGAAAATGCTTATTGCTTCAGGGATAGCAGGCTTTTTCTTTTTATCGTGGATTGCTGTTTTTGTTAAAAATTGGCCAAAGGATAAAAAAGGAATTCAAGATAAAAATAAAATTCATAAATTGGGATTAGGAAAAAGTATTATTTTAGTCCTAAAAAATAAGTATAATTGGCTATGTGGCATTTATACCGGATTAATAAATGCACCGATTTATGTATTAGGAGCTCTTTGGGGAAAGCTTTATCTTACAAAAGCTCATAATGTAAGTCCAACTGATGCTTCTTACATATCTTCAGCTTTATTTATTGGAGCAATAATAGGTCCTCCAATAGTAGGATTTATTTCAAATATAATTAAAAGAAGAAAATTGCCGATGCTTCTTGGCAGTGTTTTTTCATTTATCACTATTGTAGTTATAATTTATCTTCCTGAAAAAAGTTTTTACACGCTACTTATTCTATTTTTCCTCCTTGGCAATTTTATTAGTACATTAGCTCTTAGTTTTCCAACAGTAACTGCATTAAATAGTCCTTTGTTAACTGCTAGTGCAACTAGTATTATTTCTTCAATACTTATTGCTAGCGGATTTATCTTTCAGCCACTATTTGGATATTTGCTGACGGAATTTATTGAAAATATTTTTGTAGGTAAAATTCCATTTTTAAATTTCCAAAAGGCGATGATGATATTTCCTATAGCATTTATTTTAAGTTTTATCATCTCTCTTTTCATTAAAGAGACCTATTCTCATTCAAAAAAATAATAGAAAATATTTTTTTCAAATATCTCTGAATAATAAACCAAAAAATGTTATACTCGCTGCCCAAGAGAATGAAAATGAATATTTTAACAATATTTTTAGATAAAATTAGAGCGATAGTTTGGAGCTATCCACTATTAATAATTATTTTTTGGGGTTGGCGTATACTTAACCTTTACACTTCGTTTTGTCCAATTTAGATATCTATTTTATTCTTTGAAATTGGCATTTTCAAGAAATGATGATAAAGCAAAAGGGGATATCAGCCATTTTCAGGCTTTGATGACAGCATTAGCAGGAACTATTGGAATAGGTAGTATAACAGGTGTTGCTACAGCTATTGCAATAGGAGGTATAGGTGCATTATTTTGGATGTGGGTATCTGCAGTTATGGGTATGGCTGTAAAATATGCTGAAGGTATTTTAGGAATAAAATATAGGGAAATTGATAAAAATAATCAGATGTGTGGCGGACCTATGTATTACTTAGAAAAGGGATTAGGGTCCAAAAAATTGGGAATAACTTTTGCTATAATTGGAGCATTTGCAGCGTTTGGTACTGGCAATGTCGTTCAAGTAAATTCTATTGTATCTGCATTCACAAGTATTTCTTCAATATCTTCATTATCTTTAGGTATTATCATAACCATTATTACAGGGATATGTTTGCTAGGGGGAATAAAAAGTATTGGGAAAATTTCAGGATTGCTTGTTCCTGTTATGGGAGTATTTTATATCATAGGGGGGATGATAATAATATTATTAAAAATTGAGCTTGTTCCTGAGGTTATTTTTAAAATATTTTCTTCTGCTTTTTACAGCAAAGCCGCTGTAGGCGGTGTTGTAGGATCTACTATTATGGTAGCTATTCAAACGGGAGTGTCTCGCGGTATTTTTTCATCAGAAGCAGGACTTGGAACCGGCCCTATAACAGCAGCAGCAGCAAAAACAGATGTTCCAGCTAGACAAGCACTTGTTTCTATGAGTGGGGTATTTATTACTTCGTTTATTATTTGTACTATTACAGGGCTTGTTATAGGAGTAAGTGGTGTTATTGGAGAAATTGGAGCTGATGGAAAAATACTTAATGGTTCGGCGCTAGCGGTATTGGCATTTAAAAAATCGCTTCCAGGAGGAAGCATTTTTCTAGTTATTTCGATAGTCCTTTTTGGGTTTTCAACGATTTTAGGATGGGCTTATTGTGGAGAAAAATGTATTGAATATCTTTTTGGTTTGAAAAGCGTTTTATTTTATAGAGTAATATTTATTTCATTAATTATCCCAGGAGCTGTTTTAAGCTTGCAAACTGTGTGGAGCTTTGCAGATGTTATGAATGGCCTTATGACAGCACCAAATTTAATTGGTATTTTCCTTTTAGCAAAAGTAGTTCAAAAAGAAACCAAAGAATTTGATCTTATATATATTAAAGAAAAACAATTTTCCTATGAAAAAGGGGCACAATGACTTTTCAGAAATATTTAGAGGTCATTGATTGTTTTTTATGGGAAAAATTGCTGGTTTTCCTGCTTGTTGGAGCCGGACTTTTTTTAACTATTTATTTGAAGGGCTTTCAATTTCGTTATTTTACTCAAAGTATTAAATTAACGTTTTCAAAACATGATGCTAATGCAAAAGGAGATATTTCCCAGTTTCAATCTTTAATGACATCTCTTGCCGCAACAGTGGGTATTGGAAGTATTGCGGGGATGGCTACAGCGGTGATGGCAGGAGGATTCGGTGCTATCTTTTGGATGTGGGTAGTTGCGCTTATTGGAATGGCTACAAAGTATTGCGAAGCTATATTAGCAGTGAAATTTAGACAGACTGATGATAAAGGAAGAATACAAGGTGGCCCTATGTATTACATAAAAAAGGGGCTAAAAGCTAAATGGTTAGCTTTGTTTTTTGCATTTTTCGGGTTTTTATCTTCCTTTGCTGGTGGTAATTTAATTCAATCTCAGGCTATATCAGATGCGTTATTTGAATTATTCCATTTACCTCATTTTATATCTGGTATTTTAATAGCTTTAGTTGGTGGGATAATAATATTTGGTGGAATAAAAAATTTAGCGAAAATTAATGCTATTTTAGTTCCTCTAATGGCTCTATTATATCTTGTTGGTGGAATAATTATTTTAACTGTTCACTTTGATAAAATAGGACCTTCTTTTTTATTAATTTTTAAAAATGCTTTTTCAGGGAAATCTGTTACTGGAGGGCTGTTAGGATCAGGAGTAATGGCTTCAATACAAATGGGTCTTGCTAGAGGTATTTCTTCAAATGAAGCTGGGTTAGGAAGTGCTCCTATTGCTTCTGCAGCTGCAAAAACAGATGTTCCAGGAAGACAAGCTTTAATCTCAATGTCTAGTGTGTTTTTCTCAAGCTTTGTAGTATGCACAATCACTGTTCTTATATTAGGTGTTACACAAATGGCAGGAACACTTGGCCCTGATGGAAAAATGTTAAACGGCGCTCCTTTAGTTATGCAAGCTTTTCAATCAACACTCCCAGGAGGGGGTATTATTGTTGCTGTAGGACTTATTTTATTTGGGTTTTCTACAATATTAGGATGGTCTTATTATGGAGAGAAATGTATTGAATTTATCCTAGGCTCTAAAAGCATTTTCGTCTATAGGCCAATATTTATTTGTTTTATCTTCTTAGGTGCTATTTTAAGTATCGATATTGTATGGCCACTAGCAGATATTATGAATGGATTGATGGCTCTTCCAAATCTAATAGGTGTTGTTTTCCTTGCTAAAGTTGCAGGAGAAGAAACAAAAGGTTTTTCAAAGCTATTGAAATTAGAGAAAAAAGCTATTCAATCACAGATATAATAGAATTAAACTTTCTCTGGCTCTAGAAGAGGTCTTGTGTCCCTTTCAGAATCACGATCTTCTTCTAGGTGCTTTGTAGCTTCATATTCTTCTAATTGATCTTTTAGCACGCTAGGTACTACTTGAGCAGTTTTTTCAATGACTTCTTGAGCTTTAACTTGTTTAATACTTATAAATGGAATAACTACATTACCGTTTTTCTTAAATGGCCATCTTGAGTCCATATATGTTGGAATCATATTAGCACCCATTAAAAAGATATTGTTAATACCATTAATTAGGTTGCTAGGCACTCTAGGACTTAGAGCTACCATAGATAGAGTAAAGGATAGAATTGTAAAGACTTGTTGTGTCATCCTTGTTTTTTGTGCAAAAAACCATTCTTTTATTTTTGTTTGGGTGATAGGTATTTGCGTTTTAATTTCTTGTAAAAGCGTTTCAGATTTATGATCTGTTTTTAACTGTAAAATACGATGTAATAATTGCATCGATTCTATAGCAGCATCAACACCAAGGTCTGTCTGAAATTGTTCCATTAAGTCAGACATTTTTATCATGTGAATAATTTCTATTGCTTTTTCTTCAGTTATTTCTTCTGTGTGTGGTAGTGCTTCTATGATCTCTTGTATTGTAATGTTCCCTCTTTCTAATCTAGTTTCAAGTAGTTTTAATGAAAATTTTTCATTTTCGATAGCTTCATTAAGCTGGTTAAATTCATTTGCCAATTCTTCTATTTTTCTTTTTTTTGCATTTGATAACTTGATTAACTCCTTCAAAGTTTGTATTCGATTGCTACACTTTAATAAAAAAAGTAGTGGATTATGTCTTTTTTCGATTGTAATTTCTCCACCTTTTGAAAATCCAAAGGAAACCTCAAAAGATTTTAAGTTAAATGGATGGCTTTCATCATTTACAATGCTTAATAGAGCTTCTGAATTTTTAGCGTTTTTCATTTCTTCTAATCGCATCATAGATCCAAAGTCTTTCTTTTGCATACGATCTTGTAACCTTTTACCAATCTCCCATATCATCACAGCGGTTATTAAGCAGAATAACATCGGTAGCATGAATTGAGGCATTGAAACAATACCAAGTGATGTTAATAACATGACTGCTGATAAGGCAATTGTTACACTGCCGTTAAATATCATACTAGCAGCTTTTAGATACTCTTTATTGCGAAGAGAATTAACCCCGCTTATTAAGCAAGCTCCGCCAACAATAAGGTTTAACCCGCCACCGACTATTCCTAATATAGAACAAGTAAGAGCAAGGGATTTCATAGTGCTTGGGAATATATTTCGAGTGGCACATATCCCAGCATATCCAGCGGTAAATACGTCTCCAACTACGAATGCGTATTCATTCCAATTCTGGAGTTTAGTCCATCTTGTATTTAAGTAGGATTGTCTTTCATCAGCTTTAGTACGGCCAATTTTATTACAAAGCGTTGCAAGTCTTTCTACATCAGCACCTTGCAAAGAGGTTTCATTTGCTGGAGTAGCGTTTGATCGATCTACTGTTGATGATAGTAATGGTGCTCTTATATTGGTCATAACATCATATTTTATTAAGTTTTGTTAATATATTATAAAGGAAAACAATTAAAATATAAAGAAAAATTTTTAGAATATATTTGGCTATTCTCTTGATTAACAGAGGCTTACGTTAAAGTTTGGATAGCTCTTCAAAAAAATATTGGTTAATTGTTTCTTCTTCAGGATTCAAAACAGCTTCTGGGTATGTTTGAAAAAAAGAATCATTGGCTTTTAACCATTGAACCCAAAGACGAACCGATTGTTTTAGACTCCTTTTTGTTATTTTTTTTCTTCCCCATACCTTATGTCTATCTGCATAACTAAAAAGCTTATGAGCATAATCAGAAGAATTTGTTTGATTAAAATGACATATTAAGTTGGAAAAGGCTTTTGCTCTAATTAATTCGTTTTTCCAAAGTTTTTCATTTTCTTTTTTTATAATTTTTTCTAATTGAGAGGAATAATCCTCTATTGAGCTTTGCATTAAAGCTGTTGAAGATGATGCAACAGCCATAAAATTATTTGAGTTTCTTTTCGATTTCTTCTAATTGCTCTTTCGTTTCATGAAGAGTCTTTTGCATTTTTTCAATTACTTCTTTTGGGGCCTTTTCTAAAAAGGATTTGTTTTTAAGATTGTTTTGTGTTGATTGAATAGTTTTTAAAAATTTTTCTTTTTCTTTTTGCAGTCTTATTTTCTCATTTTCTAGAAATTTCTTAGATAATGGAATTGCTATTGTAACTCCTTCTACAATTGCTATAGAAGCAGTTTGGGGAATGTCTTTTTCTTCTAAATATTTTATTTCTTTTACTTTTTTTATTAGTGATAAAATCATCTGCTCATTTTCTTTTATAAGATTAAAAAATTGATTTTTACCACTAATGATTATTGAAATTTCTTCGTGAACGGGGATTTGCATTTCAGCTCTAATATTTCTAATTGCATAGATCACTTTTGTCATTTTTTCGAATTTATCATCTGCATCACTATCTGTTGCTTGAGATTGAGGAAAAGATGAAACTATACATGCTTGTTTTTCAAAAAAGCCTTTTATTGTCCTTTTTGTATAGTCATCGGTATTTGTTTCTAATTTGATATCTTTAAATTGCTCTTTTATTAATGAAAAAATCTCTTCTGTGATAAATGGAGCTATAGGATGGAATAACCTAATAACTTTGCAAAGTACTATAAGAAGGATCTTTTGCCTATTTGTTCTTAAAGAGGAAGATAATTTTCCAAATAAAGATGGTTTTACAAGCTCTAAATAATATGAACAAAATTTATTCCAGAAAAAGTCATAACTACTTGTTGCAGCTTTATCAAAGAAAAAATTATCAAGATTTTTCGTTACTTCTGAGATTGTTTTATTAAGCTGTGATAGTATCCATGCATCTTCTAGGGTAAATAAAGTAAAATCTAATCCTTCTAGAAATTGCTTTTCTGTTAGGGGCTTTTCTAAGTCAAATAGATGCATGAAAATAAATCTAGTTGCGTTCCATATTTTGTTAGCAAAATTTTTATACTCTTCAAATCGTCTTCTATCTAAATCTATTTGCCTTGAATTAGTAACACTAGAGCTAAGTGCAAATCGCATTGCATCGGTTCCATAAATGTCTATAATTTCTGTAGGGTCGATTATATTTCCTTTTGACTTAGACATTTTTTCCCATTTTGAAAAAACATCTTTTGGGATTTTTTCTCCCATATCGTATTTTACTTTTTCTTCATATGGGACATAGTGGATGACATTTTTCTTATCAACTCTCCAGTAGGATTTGCCATAGATTAATCCATGAACATATGCTTTTTGAAATGGTATATCTTCCATAGCATATTCACCCATCATTATCATTCTAGCTACCCAGAAAAATAATATGTCATGGCCAGTTACTAATACTGATGTTGGATAAAACTTTTTAAGATCTTCTGTTTTATTTGGCCATCCAAGTGTACTAAATGGCCATAAGGCTGATGAAAACCATGTGTCTAATACATCTTCTTCTTGTTGCCATTTTGTTGGATCTTTTTTTATTTCTTCAGGGTCATCTGTTCCATCATAACAAATTATTTTTGATGGATCTTCTTTGTTATACCATATTGGAATTCTATGGCCCCACCAAAGTTGCCTAGAAATACACCAGTCACGAAGATTTTCTATCCAATGGTAATATGTATTCTCCCAATATTTTGGGATTAGTTTTACTTTATTTTCTTTTACTGCATCGATTAGTTTTTGCTTGAATGGAGACATTTTTATGAACCATTGCTTAGAAAGATATGGTTCTATAATTGCTTTTGAACGATATGATACTCCTACTCTTAATTTGTAGGGCTCAGTTTTCTCTAAAAGTGATAGCTCTTTTAGGCGTTTTATAACGGCTTCTCTAGCCTCAAGCATAGGTGAATTGGAAAATTCTTTTATTTCTTCAATGATTTTTCCATCTGGTGTCATTATATTTATCATTTCAAGATTGTGGCGTTGTGCCATCTGATAATCGTTGAAGTCATGGGCTGGAGTTATCTTTACTGCTCCTGTACCAAATTCTGGATCTACAAAAGGATCAGCAATTATTGGGATTTTCCTATTAACTAACGGAAGTAATACTTCTTTCCCAATATATTTTGAGTAGCGTTTGTCTTTTTGAGATACTGCAACAGCGGTATCTCCAAGCATGGTTTCAGGGCGGGTTGTTGCAATAGTTATATGTTCATTAGAATCTGCTATTGGATATTTAAAATACCAAAGATATGAATCTTTCTCTTCATATTCTACTTCATCATCTGCTAGCGCTGTTTGTGTAATACTGTCCCAATTGACTAAATAATCTCCTTGGTAGATTAGATTGGCATCATATAGCTTTTTAAACATCACCCTAACGGCTTTATTACTTTTTTCATCCATTGTAAAGCGTAGTCTCGACCAATCACAGGAACACCCAAGTTTTTGTATTTGCTCTAGGATTTTCATTTCTTTTTCTTCTTTCCATGCCCATATATGTGATAAAAATTCTTCTCTTGTATGTTCTTTTCTTCTTTTTCCTGTTGTTGTTATTAAATGTTTTTCTACAACAGTTTGTGTAGATATCCCAGCATGGTCAGTTCCAGGTACCCAAAGAGCTTCAAATCCTTGCATGCGTTTGTAGCGTATTAATATATCTTGAATAGTATCTACAAGGGCATGGCCCATATGCAATGTCCCTGTAACATTAGGAGGGGGAAGGATGATACAATAACTTTTTTTTGAAGAAGTGTTGTCAGCTTGGAAAAATTTATTTTTTTCCCAAAAACTATACCATTTTTTTTCTATTTCTTTAGGGTTATATGCGTCTTTTGAAAATTTAGTCATAAATTATTACAATTTTTTTAGAAGAAGATATCAGATTTTTCGATCTAAGTCAAAAAGCTAATTTTCTATGTTTTAGATAATAGTTTTAAATATTTTTTTTCATTTTTCTTGTCGTTATTACAATGATAAAATAAAGAAAGTTGGCGGAATAACTCTCTTTTCTCAAAGAAAAATGCTTTTTTATACCAACTGCTTTTTTTATCATCGATTTTGTTCATTACATAATGGCTGAGTAAAGATCGTGTAGGTGGATAAAATAGAGTGTCAACCATACTAGAAAAATGAATTTGGGCTATGTCTATTCCTTCAGTTTGTGTGAGATAACAGCCATAAAGATAATGAAATGAAAAAGATTTGTCGTTAAGCGCTTCAAAAGGGTATTTTTGTAAAATGGTTATCGCTAGAGAATACTCATTATTTAGTAGCAAAAGATGAACGTAATAACTATCAAAAATTTTGCTTTTTTTTGTCATTTTATATTTTGAGAATACCTCTAAGTGGGAAGTTTCTCTTTTATCTATTGCCTCTTGCATAAGATGGAAAAGTGTTGTTATTTCTTTATCTGATAGCTCGGTTTTATTAATGGTTCTTTTTGTAAAAATTTCTAGTGCTTGTTTTAGATCTTTTGATGAAAGTAAGATTATTTCAAATAACTCTAGATCACTTTTCTCAAGTAGTGGTTTTATCTTTTCTAATACTTCTTTTAGTTATAGATAGGTTAATCTCAGAAAAAAAGAGTAAAAATAGATTA
>CAYUWE010000006.1:0-14382 GCA_964448255.1 uncultured bacterium
GGATTTAAATACTCAACCTGTGACTAATAATCCATTAATCGTTCCTTCTCATGGAGGGGGAGTGCCTGGTATGGCAAGGTAATTTTGTTGAAGAAAAAATTTTTTCATGTATTGTGAAAATTTAAAAGAGATTTTACATATGCATGAAAAATACCATTTTTCTAAAGCAAATAAAGAAGAGCTAATAAAAAAGTTAGGGAAAAAAAGATTAATCGATCTTATTAGGAAATTACTCCTATCTAGAAATTTTGATATATATGCAGAAGCAGCATATCAAAAAGGAAAAATAGGGGGATTTTTCCATTCTTCAATAGGACAAGAAGCAATATCACTAGCAGCAGCAGAAGCTATAGGATTAAATAACTGGTATACTGCAACATATAGATGTCATGCAATTTATCTAATGCTTAATGGTGATCCCAATGCATTAATGGCAGAACTTTATGGAAAAGCTACAGGCGTTTCTAAGGGTAGAGGCGGCTCAATGCATCTATTTTTGGATAATTTACTAGGGGGATTTGGAGTTGTAGGAGGGCAGATACCTGTAGCTACAGGCGCTGCTTTTTCTTGCAAATACAAAAAAGAAGATAAAATTTCTGTTTGTTTTTTAGGTGATGGCGCTGTTGCTCAAGGAGCATTTCATGAGTCTTTGAATTTAGCATCTCTGTGGAACCTTCCATGTATGTATATTATTGAAAATAATAACTGGGGAATGGGAACAAATGTAAAAGATGCTATTTGCTCAATACCTATAGCTGAAAAATTTGCTCCTTCATTTAACATGAAGGGGTATAGCGTTGATGGAATGGATTTTTTCAGTCTATATTCACTTTTTTCAAAAGTATATAAAGAGATTAAAGAGACAAAAAGACCAGTATTAATAGAAGCTGTTACTTCAAGGTTTAGAGGGCATTCTATTTCTGATCCAGGACTATATAGAACAAAAGAAGAATTAGAAAAGGAAATGAAAAGAGATCCTATCATTTTACTAAAAAAAGTTCTTTTAGAGAAAAAAATACTAACAGAGAAAAAGTTTCATGAATTAGCAAATGAGCAAAAAGAAATAGTAAATAAAGCTATAGATTTTGCTGAAAAATCACCTTGGCCAGATCCAATTATCCAAGAAGATGAGGTATTACTACAAGACCCTATTGAATAGGTAAAAAAATATGCAAAAAGATATAGAACTAAGAGAAGCACTAAGACAAGCAATAGATGAAGAATTAAAACATGATGAAAATGTATTTATTCTTGGGGAAGATATTGGAAAATATCAAGGGCCATATAAAGTTACAAAAGGATTATTAGAAAAATGGGGTGATAAAAGAATTATCGATACTCCTATTTGTGAAGCTTCATTTTCAGGGTTAGCAATAGGAGCAGCTCTTACAGGGTTAAGGCCAATTGTAGAATTTATGAGCTGGAATTTTTCTTTTGTTGCAATAGATCAATTAATATCAAATGTTGCAACCTTGCATTATATGTCAGGGGGAAGGTTTCACCTTCCAATAGTATTTAGAGGGCCTAATGGCTTAGCTATGCAAGTAGCAGAACAACATTCCCATAATGTTGAGTCTATTTATTCGAATATCCCCGGATGGGTGGTAGTATCGCCGAGTAATAGCTATGATGCTAAAGGATTATTAAAAACAGCGATAAGAAGTAATAATCCCGTATTGTTTTTGGAAAATGAACTGCTATATAGAGAAAAAATGGATATTCCAGAAGAAGAGTATTTTATTCCTTTTGGAAAAGCAAAAACAATAAATGAAGGGACAGATGTAACAGTAATATCATATAGCCGTATGATTAACTTATGCAAAGAAGCGATGAAAGAAGCTTCTAAAAAGGGTATAAGCGTTGAATTAATAGATATTAGAACAATTAAACCATTAGATATAATAACGATTGCAGAGTCTATTAAAAAGACCAATAAATGCGTAATTGTAGAAGAAGGAAATTACTTTGGAGGGATATCTTCAGAAATTGGATTTGAGATAATGCATTGGTGTTTTGATTATTTAGATGCTCCAATAGAGAGATTATGTCAAAAAGAAACACCAGTACCTTATTCTTCAGTTTTAGAAAAAGCTTCTATACCCTCAAAAGAAACTATTTTGTATGCTATAGAAAAAGTTGTTTCATAATATAAGGACAAGATAATGCCTTTTACTTTAACCATGCCAAAATTATCCCCAACAATGACTGAAGGTACCATTATAAAATGGCATAAAAATGAAGGGGATTTTGTTAATCAAGGTGATTTGTTAATGGAAATAGCAACAGATAAAGCGACCGTGGAATATAATGCTGTTGAAGAAGGATATTTAAGAAAGTTTTTAGTGCCAGAAGGTAAATCAGCACTTGTAAATGAAAAAATAGCTATTTTTTCAAAAGATAAAGACGAAGAAATAACAGAGGAAACTAAGCCAATAGAAAAAAAAGAAACAAAAACAACTAAAGAGGTAAAAACAGAATTACCAGAGAAAAAAGCATGTAATATTGCCGATGCAGAAAAAAAATTACAAGAAGCAGAATTTGTCCCTGAAGAGCCTTTAGAAAACATCAATTTCAATATGCCAAAAGAAGATATTTATCAAAGAATTTTAGCATCGCCATTAGCTAAAAGAATAGCTAAAGAAAAAGGGTTAGATCTTTCTTCAGTAAAAGGTACAGGCCCTGATGGCAGGATAATGAAAAGAGATTTAAGCCTAGCACAGAAAGATAGTGCTGTTAAATTTGGACAAAGAGGATATCCAAAAATTCCATCCGGAACATATGAAGAAGAAGATTTAACACCAATGGGTAAAGCTATTGGCGAAAGACTAAAAAAAGCTAAAACATATATCCCACATTTTTATTTAAGCTTAGAAATAGACGCTTCATCATTATTAATGATAAAAAATGAATTGGAAAAAGGCGGAATTTCTATAACCATAAATGATCTGATTATTCGAGCTGTTGCTCTAGCATTAAGAGAATACCCACAAGTTAATAGTGGGTATAATTCTGTTAGTAACAAAATTATTCGTTTTCAAACTATTGATATTGCTGTTGCAGTTAGTGTTGGGGAAGGACTTCTAACTCCAATAATTAGATATGCTGATTATAAAAATATTGGACAAATTTCTGTTGAAATGAAGAGTCTTGCAAAAAAAGCTAAAGAAAATAAATTGCAGAGTGAAGAGTATAAAGGTGGATCTTTTACTATTACTAACTTAGGCATGTATAAAATAGATAACTTTGCAGCAATTTTAAACCCTCCACAATCTGCTATTTTAGCTGTTGGAGCTATTAGAGATGTTCCTATTGTAAAAGATGACAAGGTAGTTCCTGGTAAGAAATTTGAAGTTACTCTTTCTTGTGATCATAGAGTTGTTAATGGAGCAATAGCTGCAAAATTTTTAAAAGCCTTTCAAAAGTATGTTGAAAGTCCAACGTTGTTACTAATTTCTTAAATTAGGATTTAAGCATTGATTGAATGTCTCAATTGGACAGACGCTGTTTGTGTCTAGTATATTAGATGGTTTAAATAGCTTGTATATGATAGTTCCAACTGTAGCTATTGTTCCAACAACGTAATCTACCCATCTATCTTTATTTTCTTCTTTCTTAGGAGAAAGTGGTTTTTCTTCTTCTTTTATTTGTTCTATAGGCTCTTTAATTTCTTTTTTAGAGTGATTATATTTCCAATATAGATATATTTGCCCAACTGACATTCGAATAATATGGCCAAGTGTAAAATCACAAATACAAGCAAAAGCTATAGGAATACAAAAGGTAATTCTATAAGCCGTTAAAAATACTTTATCTTCATCATTAAATGGGTTTATGGCGTATTTCGCTAGTGGAAGATCATATAAAGTAAAATATTTATTTGGATCGAATATTTTTATAGAAGGTGGTGGAAAGGTATTTACCATAATAAAATCACTTTTTTTTAGTGATTATTATAATTAATTTTAGTAATTATAGCTAATATTAAAATTATTTTTATATCCAGCGTTTTCTAATAAATACAATTAAAGAAATTATTGATAATACTATAATTATATTTAAAATAATTATAAAAGCCCAAGGATTGCTGGCAAGTGGCAATGATACGTTCATCCCATAAATTGAAGCAATAATTGTAGGGATTGTAAAAATGATTGTAATTGCTGTTAGCAATTTTATTGTTTTATTAACGTCATTTGTAAAAAGAATCTGATAGGAATCTCTTAAGCTACGTATACTTTTTGTATTTACCCTACATAAATCTTCAGATTGTTTTATTGCATTTTGAAGGTCTTGTAAAAGGTCATGGTCTTTTTCAAATAAGTTAACATAGCGACCAAGAGAAATTGTTTCTAATACATTTTTTAGAGGAACAAGTGTTGAAAGATATTGATTTAGTATTTCTTCATTTTTTGTAAGTATAACTATAGCTTGGTGGCTAATGTTTTTTATCTTTTTTTCTTGTTCTATTACGCTGCTACGTACATTTTTAATTTGGTTTGTAAAATCTTGAGTGATTTTTAAAAGTAGGTAAAATAATAGTTTAGATTTTTGCGTTGATGTAATATTTGTTGCATGTTGTATCAATTGATCTACAAGCAAGCTTTTATGTGGAGAAATGGTAATAAAATAAGTAGGTGTTAATATAATTGCTAAAGTAGATGTATATAACCCTTCTTCTTCATCTGCAGCGTATCTAACGAATATTATTGTTGTATTTTCTTTTTGTTCTATCCTTGGAATTTCATATTTGTCTAAGCCATCTCTTAAATCGCTTATTTCAAGCCCTGATATTTCTTTTATTTTCTCAATATCTTCCATTGTAGCGTTATCAACATGTATCCAGCTGCCAGCACGGAAATCTGAAATTTTTTGAAATTTTTCATCACGAATAGATTTAAAAAATACTTCTATCACTTGATATACCTACAATTCTCCTATATCTCTTCATATAGATTATCATAGACTAAAATCAAGAAATATTTTTACTTTCTTCTAGTTGCTTTTTTATAGATTCTAATTCTTTGAATAATTTACCGATTTTTCTCTCATAGACTTTTTGTCTATTGTATTCATTGAGATCAATAGCAGGGCTGCCTCGATATTTACCTGGTTTTTTTAAAGATTTGCTAACACCACTTCTTGTAGCTAACATTACATTGTCTGTTATAACAATGTGTCCTGTTATACCTACTTGTCCTCCCATTAGGATGTTATTGCCAGTTTTTGATGATCCAGCAATTCCTGTTTGTGCTGCTATAGCGTTATTTTTTCCTACAGTTACATTGTGAGCTATTTGTACTAGATTATCTATTTTTGTACCTTTTGATATTATTGTAGATTTAAACCTAGCCTTATCAATTGTTGTATTAGCTCCAATTTCTACATCGTCCTCAATAATTACATTGCCGATGTGGTGTAATTTTTGAAATTTTCCTTCTTTATCTTGCGTATATCCAAACCCGCAAGAACCAATGATTGCTCCAGGCTGTATAATTACTCTATTTCCTATTATGCAATCTTCTCTTACAACAACTGATGGATGTATAATACAATTTTCTCCAATTTTAACATTCATGGAGATTGTTACATGTGATGTGATAATTGTATTTTTCTTAATAGTTACATTTTTATCTATAAATGTATAAGGACCTATTGTTACGTTTTCTTCTATTGTTGCAGATTCATCAATTACTGCTGTTGGATGAATGTTTTCATATCCAACAATTTTTGTATCGTTATTGATCATTGCTTCAACAATAGTTTGAAATACTTTTGATGGATCTTTTGATATCAAATAATTTTTGTTCTCATCAGTAGGGGTTATATCATCGATACATATAACCCCAGCTTTTGATTTTCTCATAGCATCTTCATACCTTGAATTAGCTAAAAATGAAGCTTCATTGTTTTGCGCTATATCTAGCGTGTTAAACCCTTCAATTATTTTTGTTGGGTCTCCAACTAGCTTTGATTTGGTAATGTTAGCTAATTCTTCTAAAGTAAAAGAGCGCTTGTTACTCATTATTATTCTTCTGTTTTTTGTGGTTCTTGAGGTTCATTTTCAGATACGTTTTTTGAGTCAACTTCAAAATTTTTATCCATCTGTGAGATTACGAGTTGTGTTACTTCCATATTTGGCTTGTGATAAAAACAAGCTTCTTTATTCATAACCATGTCTAAATGCTTATCTTTTGCTACAACTTCAGAAGCTTTAGAAATGCTATTAGCCATTTTTTGTAAGAAGAAATAATTTGCTTGGTTTAGCACTTGATAAAGTTGATTTTGATATTTCATCATATCTTCATTTAGTGCTTTATATTTTACTTTTAGTTCTTCTTCAGCTTCAGGAGATAAACTATCAAGATATTCTTGATCTTCAAATTTTGCTGATATTTCTTTTAATTCTTTTTCTGTTTCTTCTAATATTGTATTCCATTGGCCGCGAACTTTCTCTAGTTGCTCTTGCTCATATTTGCCATATTTTGATTCAGTTACACATGTTGCAAAGTTTACTACACCTATTACAATAGATGAATCTAATGCTAATAAACCACTACTAACAGATAATAGGGTTAATACAAGCAATACTCGAAATTTTTTTACCATTTTTTTAAACTCCTTTTTTTAGAATTGTCCTCCCATTGAGAAGAAGAATTTCTTTATATCTTTGTGGTTATCTGGATTTATTGGAAATCCCATACCAAGCATAATTGGTATGCGACTCATTATTTCCAATCTTGTTCCAAATCCATAACTTGCATTAAGTTTAGGTATGCTGAAATGCTTTTCTGAAATCGATCCTGCATCGACAAAGGCGAAGACATCGATTAATTTATGTAATTCTTGTGAACATTCTACAGATAATAATGCTGAAGAAATACCTCCAGTTGGGTCTTTTTGATTTTCAAATCTAGGTCCTAATATAAATGATTTATATCCTCTAACGGTGTTTTCACCTCCTAAGAAATATCTTTCGCTAAGAGGCATTGTTGTAGTTGAGGTTTTCCATACTGGTTCTGTGAATTTAAATTCAGCTTTTAATTTTAATGTAGCTTTTTTCCAAAGTGGTTGGTAGAAGCTATTTAGATATCCCATTTTAAAAAATGTGAAATCTCCTCCTAGCCCAACAAATTCTACTTCCGCAATTGATCGAAGTCCTCTTCTAGCTTTATATGCACTGTCAGTAGAGTCATAGTTTAAAGATGCGCTTATAGCAGATAAAAGACCATTATGTTCTTCTTGTTCTACAGCTTCTGGCCCTGCATCAGCATTTACATCTGTTCTTGTATCTCTTAGGCGATATCTTGTTATATATGTCCAATAATTAGTAAGAGGATAGGCTGCAGAGACGCTAAAACCATATGTCGTAGTTTTATAATCGCTAGATATCAATTTACTTCTTGTTAAACTAGCATCAAAACCAACTCTCCATAAAGAATCCATTAAATATGGATTTAACCAGGATATAAGGTAGTTATCTTGCTTAGCACCAATATTTATATTGGCATGAGCATATTCTCCACCACCTTTTAGCCCTGCTGGGTGTTTTGAAAATAACGTAAATAGACCTTTATGGTTGAAATTTCTTTCTGTTATTTCAAGCCCTCCAGAAACATTTTCTAATGTGCTCATCCCTAAAAATAAACTGATATTTCCAGTTGTTGTTTCTTCTACTTCAATATTTACATCTCTTTTTTTCTCTGGCTGTGGCAAGGGGAGATCTTCAGGAGAACGTACGGAATATACATTAACATTTTTAAAATAGCCTACATTTTCTAATCTGCTTTGTGTAGCTTTAACACGTCTAGAATCAAATACCTCACCAGGAATTATTAGAGATTCTCTTAGTATTACGTTAGTTTGTGTTTGTTCATTTCCAAAAACTTTTACTAGTCCTATTGAATATCTTTCACCTTCATCTATATGGTAAGCTACATCATATACAGGTTCGTTTTCTTTAAGATGAATGTCATATAATACATCGGCATCTATATACCCTTTAGATCCATAATAATCTCTAATTGATTGCGCAATATCTCTTACTTTTTCTGGAGAAAACGTATCGTTTTCTGAGATTAAAATATGCTTGTTGATCTCTTCTATAGGTAAAATTTTATTACCTTCTATTGCAATATTTCCAAATCTATATAAAGTTCCTCTATGAGAGTTAAATTCTATAAAAATTCTATCATTTTGCTTGGATTCTACAATGTTTACATCAATACTTGCGTCAGCATAACCTTTATTTTGTAGATGTGATAATACTGTCATCTGATCTTGTTCTAGAGCATCTTCTCTAAATATTCCAGCGCCTGTTAACCAGCTAATTAATGGATTATATTTTGTTGTGTATAAGTTTGATGTGATATCTTTTATTTCTTCTTTTGTAAATCCTTTCCAAATAAATCCTGCAACGTGACCAGCTTTTCCTTCGACAACATGTATAGTAATATTTATTTCATCATCGATAGGTTCTTTTGAAAATGTAATTTCAGATTCAAAATACCCTTTTTTTATGTACAATTCTTTTACTTTATTTAACGCATTAATAAAGCTTTGCTGTGTATACAAGGTGTTTGGCTTAATATCTAATTCTTTTTGTAATTTACTAGTTTTAAATTTAGAGTTTCCTACCCATGTAATACTTCTTATTACAGGCTTTGGCCATACGTGTATGTTTATAATGATATCTTCTTCTGATACAGCGATTTTAGGATCAACTTTATCAAATTCTTCAGATAGCATTTTTAAATCTGTATCGAAAGTTGTTTGGGAAAATGCTTCATTTTCTTGGGTTTTCAATCGAGGCACGATAGCTCTAGTATCTATTGTAGCTTCTTTTTTTTTCCTGCATTATAGAAATATTTACTTTCTTTATCTTTTTTCCATCTAATGAAGATGCAAAAATAGTACACATTGGTAGTAGTATAAAAAGGGAAAGAAAAAATGATCGTATTTTCATGAGGATTCTACATATTTTAAGGGTTTTACTATATAAGCATTTTAAAAAAAATTACACATTGCTACCGAATTATAGAAAAACAAATAAAATAAAGCAACTTATCAAAGTATTTGTCTACCTTCAAAAGCTCTAGATAATGTACCTTCATCGATATACTCTAATGAGCTGCCAACGGGAATGCCAAATGCTAATCTAGAAATTGAAATATTCCATCTAGATATTTGTTCTTTTAAAAACAATGAAGTAGCATCACCTTCAACTGTTGAATCTAGTGCTACAACGACTTCTTTAACATTATTTATGTCTATTCGTTTTTTTAGTTGGTCTAAATTAAGTTCATTTTCATCGAAGCCATTAAGAGGTGAAAGAAGGTTTTTTATAACATGGTATAGCCCTTTATACATATTTGTTTCTTCAATAGCATATGCATCTCTGGGAGATGAAATAATACAAATAATTTCTTTATTTCTTGAAGCATCATCACAAAACTGACAATATTGAGAATCCATTAAACATCCACATTTTGTGCAAGTAAGTATATTTTTTTTTAATTGCCCTATATTTTTGCTAAGCTCTAATAACGCATTTTCATTCCATTGAATTAGGCTAAATGCAAATCTCTCAGCAGTTTTGCCGCCTACACCTGGAAATTTTTTTAATTGAGAAATTAATGTTAAAAGATTTTTTGGATATTTTGCCATTTTAACCTATCTTGTTGAGAGTCATACTTAAAATAATAGATTAGCTAGATTGGGGGGGAAGATAAATCTTCCTTTTTATGATGATTGTAGGATAAAATTTTGTTAATCAATGATATATAAAAAATTTATTTTACAATGAAAGGTAAAGCAAGAATTATAGGTACCGGGGCATATTTGCCAAAACGTATCTTAACAAATAGTGATTTAGAAAAGTTAGTTGATACATCTGATGAATGGATTGTCACTAGAACAGGGATGAAAGAAAGACGAATTGCTAGCGACGATGAATATTCTTCAAATATGGGGGCAGAAGCAGCAAAAAATGCTATCGAGATGAGTGGGCTTTCCGCTGAAGACATCGATTTTATTATAGTAGCTACACTAACGCCTGATTATGCATTCCCTTCAACTGGATGTATAATACAGAATTTGCTTACTACAAAAACTATCCCAGCATTGGATATTGAGGCGGGATGTACAGGCTATATATATGCATTGTCTATTGCCAAAGCATACATCGAAGCAGGTATTTACAATAACATTTTGGTTATAGCTTCTGATAAAATTTCAACTATTGTTGATTATTCAGATAGATCGACTTGTGTTTTATTTGGTGATGGAGCTGCTTCATGTGTAGTTAGTAATAAAGGTAAAGGGTTATTTATAAGAGGGGTTACTTTAGGATCTGATGGAAGTCAAGGTGAGTTGTTGATGCTTCCTGCAGGAGGAAGTCGTAACCCGACATCTATAGAAACAGTAAAACAAGGCAAACATTTTATTCACATGGCAGGCAATGAAGTATTTAAACATGCTGTTAGAAGAATGGAATATTCATCTAAAGAATGTTTAAAACAAGTAGGTCTGAAAGAAGATGATATTAGTTGGTTAATCCCTCACCAAGCAAATATAAGGATTATTGATGCTATAGCTAAAAGATTTAAAAATTTATCTCAAGATAGAGTTTTTAAAAAAGTTGTAGAAAAATTTGGTAATACTTCAGCTGCTACTGTTGGAATTTCTTTAGATATTTTGAATAGAGAAGGGAAGATTAAAACTAATGAAAATGTGCTTTTAACAGCGTTTGGATCGGGTTTAACTTGGGGATCAGCAATTATAACTGAAGGTGATGATGGGTAATTTAGCATTTCTATTCCCAGGACAAGGGGAGCAATACCCAAAAATGGGGAAAGATTTTTATGATGCTTTTGAAATAGCAAGAGAAATATTGCAAAGAGCAGAAGAGAGCCTTTCAAAAGATATTTGTGGCATTATGTTTTCTTCTTCATTAGAAGAATTAACAAAAACTATAAATTGTCAAATTGCATTGTATATTCATAGCTCTGCTATATTAAATGTAGTTAGACAGCAATATCCTTCATTTATCCCTACTGTAAGTTCGGGGTTGAGTGTAGGGGAATATGCTGCACTTTATTCATGCAATGCTTTTTCATTTGAAGAAGGACTAGTTTTACTTAATAAACGCGCAAAATATTTAAATGAAGCCTGTGAGAGTAATAAAGGTACGATGGCAGCAGTTTTAGGATTAGATGGAGAAAAGGTAAAACAAGTAGTTCAAAGTTTAAATGCCGATGTATGGGTAGCTAATTATAACTCTCCAATACAGACAGTGATTTCAGGAACTATTGAAGGTGTTGAATTAGCATCGAAAGAATTATTACAAAATGGAGCTAGAAAAATAACGCCTCTTCAAGTTGCAGGAGCTTTTCACAGCCCATTAATGATTAGCGCTGAAGAAAAATTAAAAAAAGAAATTTTTGATGGTACTAAGTTTGATGAAAAGACATCAAAAATTGTGATGAATGCTACTGGAGACTATGTAGATACTACTGAAGAAATAAAAAATAATTTAGTAAAGCAAGTAACAGGATCTGTTTATTGGGAAAAGGGGATTAGAGCAATTGACAATAGAGAAGGTGATATAACCTTTGTAGAAATAGGCTGTGGTAGGGTTTTATCTGGATTAAATAAAAGAATAGGTGTACAAAAAAAGACTTTATCAATTGGAAAAGTTGATCAATTAGATGATTTAATAGAACAATTAGAAGGTTTAAAATGCAGCTCTTAAAAGGGAAAAAAACTATCATTACAGGTGGAACATCAGGGATTGGGAAAGCTATAGCAATATATTTTGCTTCCCATGGAGCTGATGTAGCTGTAATAGGAACAAATAAAGATAAAGGTTTTGAAGCGGTAAAAGAAATTGAAGCTTCAAAATTTTCACCTTCTCAAAAAGTTCTTTTTTTACAGGCTAATGTTGCAAATTATGATGAGATGGAAAAAGCCTTAAGTGAACTATTACAAGAATTTAAAGAGATAGATGTACTAGTGAATAATGCAGGTATTACTAGAGATAGCCTTTTATTAAAAATGAAAAAAGAAGATTGGGATCATGTTCTTAATGTAAATTTAACATCAATATTTAATACTTGTCGTTTGTTGATGAGACCGATGATAAAAGCAAAAAAAGGAAAAATACTAAATATCAGTTCAGTAATAGGTTTGAGTGGAAATGCGGGGCAAGTTAATTATGCTGCTTCTAAATCTGGAGTAATTGGTTTTACTAAATCTTTAGCTAAAGAAGTAGCAAAAAAAGGTATTTGTGTTAATTGCATAGCACCTGGGTATATTATGACGCCTATGACTGATAAATTGTCTGAAAAGGTAAAAGAAGATATTATGCAAAAAATCCCTATGGGACGAATTGGTATACCATCAGATATTGCTAAAGTAGCAGTATTTTTAGCGAGTAATATGTCAGACTATATTACAGGACAAGTACTGACTGTTGATGGCGGCATGGTCATGTAAAAAAATTTATCTTGAAACGTGAGGAAAAAAATTATGTCTATAGAACAAGAAGTAATTGATATTATTGTAGAACAATTAGGGGTGGACTCTTCAGATGTTGCAATGGATAAATCTTTTGTTGAAGATTTAAATGCAGATTCACTAGATCTAACGGAATTAATAATGACATTTGAAGAAAAATTTGGTTTTGAAATTTCAGAAGAAGAAGCTGAAAAATTAAAAACCGTTGGCGACGTTGTTGAATACATTAAAAAAAGACAAGAATCGAAATAACAATTCTATTGTATAGAAGATAAAGTGTTATTTGCTATGATAGAAGGTTCATGAGAACATAACTCATGATTAGTACAATCTAGGAAAATTTCTTCATTTTTAATTGTATCTTTTTTAGCTAAAAATGCATCTATCCTATCTATTAGAGATGGATTTTGTGACGATTTTTTCCATAAGATAAATTTTTGAATGAATTTATTTTCAGCATGTGTGCAAGATGAAGTGTCTAGAAGTTCTATGAAATGAATTTTCCCGTTATTTGATAATTTATCAATGTATAATAATATTTTTTCATAGAACTTTTGTTCTTTAGTCGCAAATAAACGTTCTATTGCGAGTAATTTTTCTGCTTCGCAAGAGTTAATAAATGTATTAAAAATATCTTTTTCAAAGTTTTTCTTTTCTGCGCTAGTTAATTTCAAAAACCAGCTGAGGATTTTGTTTTGGAATGTTTGAGAGTTATTAGATCTATTTGCAAAAAATGAATTTTGATAAACCTTCCTTATAAAATATGTGAGGATTAGAAATATAACTGATAAAAATGCTCCGAAATAAATGCTTTTGGATTTTAAAAAGAAAAGAAAAATAGAGCTTAAAAATAATCCTACAGGTTCAAAAAATGAATCATTAATTAGCCTGATGCTCCCTTGTAATTTCGGTGGAACAGCGTTCATTACTAAATTAAAATTATTATCTTCAATAGTATATAAAACACCTTCTATAGCTATAAGTCCAAAAACAGCGAAAAACAACGTGTCTTTTTGCATCCATCCACAATAGAGCATAGCAAAAATAATAGGAGGGATAAGCATCATATTTGTAAGACTTATTCTTTTTATAACCCTTCTGTAGAAAAATGTTCCAATAACGATATTTCCAATAGCAATAAAGGCGTAGCATTTGCCTAAAAATTCTGCGATTGTATTTTCTGTTATTATATTGGTTGGAGTGGAAAGAGCGGGGTTAAAGATTCTTTCTAATGTAGCCATATATGAGTATTCAGTATTAGATAGTATTAATTTTACAACTAGGCTTGTTATTACAAGAGATATTGCTAATGGAGATTTAAGAAATACTTTGATAAATGCTTTGATACTGCTTTTTTTGTTTATAATTATTTTTTCATCTTTATTTTGGCATGTATAGGATTTGATAATAGAAATAGTTGCTATTATGCTAATTATCATTGCTATAGTGATTATTAAGAAGAAAAGTTCATATCCGATGATGTGTAAAAATAAATTTATAATACTTCCTGATATTACATACCCTAAAAAGTAAAAGGCATTGTATAGGCTATATACTCTTTTAGCTTCTTGAAGGTCATGAAATTTATCAACAAATGTCCAAAACCCAGCGTATAATAAGGCAACTAGACATGCAGAAAGAACTTGCAAAATCCCCCAAAATATCAATGTAGGAGAAAGACTCATTAAAAGCGTTGCTAAGGAAAATATTATCGTAGCTATTATGCTTATATATAAAAGTATGTAACTAGCCGGCATTTTCCCAAGTAGATGGATAAAAAGAAACGATGTTATAATCATTATTATAGATGAAAATAAATAGGTATAGGGTAAGTAGTTTGATCCTATTTTTTCTATAAACAAACTGATT
>CAYUWE010000007.1:0-14268 GCA_964448255.1 uncultured bacterium
ATTGTCCCCATATGATTTGAGTAAAGCAAGAATTATTTATCGTCAGAAATAATCAATTGAAAGATGTTGATTTTTTTTACTTTGCAGTCTAAGCTAGGGTGCTTCGATTACAATATTAATTGTAAACATAAGTGCCCAGATAGCTCAGAGGTAGAGCACTTGCATGGTAAGCAAGCGGTCGTAGGTTCAATTCCTATTCTGGGCAAAAGTAGAAATTAAATTATTTAATGGAGCCTAACGGAGGAACGAAGGATGGCTAAAGAAGTATTTCAAAGGAAAAAACCTCATTTGAACGTAGGAACAATTGGTCACGTTGACCATGGAAAGACTACACTGACCGCAGCAATTTCAAAAATCTTAGCAGAGGCAAGTGGTGGAGTAGCTCGTGATTTTGCATCTATTGACAATACACCAGAAGAGAAAGCTCGTGGTATAACAATAAACTCATCACACGTTGAGTATGAAACAGATAAACGTCACTATGCACACGTTGACTGTCCAGGGCATGCTGACTATGTAAAAAATATGATTACAGGTGCGGCACAAATGGATGGTGCTATTCTTGTTGTAGCTGCAACAGACGGACCAATGCCTCAAACAAAAGAGCATATTCTTCTAGCAAGACAAGTAGGAGTTCCATCTGTAGTAGTATTCTTAAATAAAATGGATCAAATCGGTCAAGGCGACGAAGAATTAGTAGAATTAGTAGAGATGGAATTAGCGGAACTTTTAGATGCTAAAGGTTACAAAAACGCACCGATAATTAGAGGCTCTGCACTAAAAGCTTTAGAAGGTGATGAAAAATCAAAAGAAGAAGTTAAAGAGCTTATCAAGGCTATGGATGAAAAGATTCCAGATCCTGTAAGAGAGATTGACAAACCTTTCTTAATGCCAATTGAGGATGTATTCTCAATTTCAGGTAGAGGTACTGTAGTAACTGGGCGTGTTGAAAAAGGCGTAATCAAAGTTAACGACAAAGTACAAATCGTTGGATTAAGAGAGACTAGAGATACTGTAGCAACAGGGCTAGAAATGTTTAATAAAATACTTGACGAAGCTAGAGCTGGCGAAAACGTAGGTGTTTTATTAAGAGGTATTGAAAAGAATGACGTTGAAAGAGGAATGGTACTAGCAGCGCCTGGAACTTGCACCCCGCACAAGAAATTTAAAGGAGCAATATACGTTCTAACAAAAGATGAAGGTGGACGTCACAAGCCATTTTTTAGCGGGTATAGACCTCAATTTTATTTCCGCACAACAGATGTTACTGGAACAATTACTCTGCCAGAAGGAACAGAAATGGTTATGCCTGGAGATAATGTTGAAATAACTGGAGAACTATTGCAACCAGTAGCTATGGAAAAAGGCATGCGTTTTGCTATTCGCGAGGGTGGTAGAACAATTGGTGCTGGTACAGTAACAGAAATTATTGAATAAAAAGCGGCTTATAAAAATCGCAGGGTGTGTAGCTCAGCTGGTAGAGCAGCGATCTCCAAAGTCGCCGGTCGGGGGTTCGATTCCCTCCGCACTCGTTGTGGAATATAAGGCTATAAAAAGGTAATAACAATGACTTCAAAGTCAGATTTAACGTTGGTGGTAGGAAAAGAAAAGGGCAAAAAAAAGAAAAAGCTCTCATATTTCCGTTTAGTTCAACAAGAATTTAAAAAAATTAGTTGGCCCCAAAAACAGCAGTTAGTTACTTATACAAAAGTTGTTTTAGCTTCAACATTTTTAACTGGATTAATGATTTACGCTACTGACATTTTATTAAGGCTTTCAATGAGCGCATTTGCAAAGATTTCACGAATGATTATAGGGTAGGAAGATGTATCATTGGTATGTAGTTCAAGTAATGTCAAGCCATGAAAAGAAAGTGAAAAAGGCGATAGAAGAAAATAGAGAAGCTCATGGCATGACTGATTTAATTCAGGAAATATTAATTCCAACAGAGAATGTATCTGAAGTGAAAAAAGGGCAGCAACGTATAACGGAAAAGAGGTTATGGCCTGGGTATATATTAGTTAAAATGAATTTAACAGATGAATCGTGGGCATATGTAAAAAACACGAATGACGTAATAGATTTTTTAGGGGGAGAAAAGCCTGTCCCTTTATCAAACAGGGAAGTTGAAGAAATTTTTAAAGACTTAGAAGAGAAAAAATCAAATGTTGTTCACAAACATAGCTTTGAAGAGGGAGATACAGTAAAAATTACAGACGGAGTTTTTGTTAATTTTATTGGAACAGTTGTTGAAGTCTTCCATGATAAAGGTAGAGTGAGTGTACGAGTTTCAATATTTGGAAGAGATACACAAGTAGATGATCTTGAATTCTGGCAAGTTGAAAAAGTTAGTAAGGAATAATTAATGGCTAAGAAAAAAGTTGTTAAAGTAATAAAATTGCAAATTCCAGCAGGAAAAGCAAATCCAGCGCCACCAATTGGTCCTGCATTAGGAGCCGCTGGGGTAAATATAATGGGATTTTGTAAGGATTTTAATGCAAGGACACAGGATAAAGCGGGAAATGTACTACCTGTCATTATACAAGTATATGCTGACAGATCTTTTACATTTGTAACGCTGCAACCTCCTGTAGCGGAGCTAATAAAAAAACAATTGAAAATCACATCTGGATCGGGTGTGCCAAATAGGGATAAAGTAGGAAAATTAACAGAAGCTCAAGTTGAAGAAATTGCAAAAGCAAAAGCGCAAGACATGAGAGCAGTTTCTATTGAATCAGCTAAGCAAATGGTAAAAGGAACAGCTCGTTCAATGGGTGTAGATATAGAAGGCTAGGAAAATGGTTAAGTTATCAAAACGAAGAAAAAAAATTGAAGAGGTTATAGGTTCAACAATTCAAGTTTCTATTGAAGAAGCTGTGGATTTACTAAAAAAATGTCCAAAAGTTAAATTTGATGAATCTATGGAACTTTCATTAAAACTAGGCGTAGATCCTAGGAAATCTGATCAGCAAGTAAGAGGAACAGTAACGCTGCCTCATGGTACAGGCAAAAAAATTACAGTACTAGTGCTGGCTAGAGGAGAAAAAATAAAAGAAGCAATAGATGCTGGAGCTGATTATGCTGGAGCTGAAGAATATATTGATAAAATAAAAGCAGGATGGGTAGATTTTTCTGTTATTATAGCAACACCAGATATGATGAGAGAAGTTGGGAAACTTGGAAAAGTATTAGGGCCAAGAGGGCTTATGCCGTCACCTAAAGCTGGAACAGTTGCGCTGGATGTTTCAAAAGCAGTAAATGAAGCTAAAGGCGGAAAGATAGAATTTAAAGTTGATAAAAGTGGTGTTGTAAATAATGTAGTGGGTAAATTATCATTTTCTCAGGACAATTTGATTGAGAATATCAATACATTATTACAAGCAATAAATAAAGCAAAACCAGCATCGTCTAAAGGTGTGTATTTAAAATCAGCCTTTCTAGCTTCAACGATGGGTCCAGGAATAAAAATTGAGGTATAGTTAATGAGACCGGAGAAAAAATTATTATTAGATGAGATTAAAGAAAAAATTGAAAATGCAAAGGCATTAATAGTAGCAAATTATGCAAGCTTAACACCAAATCTTTCTTGGAATTTAAGTCAAGAGCTAGAAAAAGATAATAGTTTTTTTGAAGTAGTAAAAAGAAGAGTATTTATCAAAGCTGCAAAAGAAGCAGGCCTCGAGCTAAAAGATGAAGATACTATTAAAGGAGCTGTTGGAGTATTTTTTATAAATGGTGATGCAATAGAAGCAACTAAAAAGATTTATAATTTTAGTTCTAGCAACGATGATCTATTCAAGGTATTGCAAGGTAAATATGAAAATGAAATTTATACTACAAAAGACATGGAAGTGCTATCGAAATTACCAACGAAAAATCAAATGAGATCAGAATTTTTAGGACTATTAGAAGCGCCGATGTCGCAGACATTATCAGTAATGGATAGTTTATTAACAAGTCTTCTTCATTGCATTGAGAATAAGAAGAAAAAAAGTCAAAGTTAGAAATTTTTTTATAATAAATGAGGTAGAATAGTGGCAACGAAAAATCATAGTGTAGAAGAACTAGTAGAGATATTAAGCAATCTATCGGTTCTTGATATGGCTAAGCTAAAAGAGGCTCTCGAAGAGAAATGGGGAGTAAAAGCAGCGGCAGCAATGAGTGCTGTAGTTGCTCAAGCACCAGCTCAAGAAGGCGGAGCGGAAGCAAAAGAAGAATCTACAGAGTTTAAAGTGACCTTAGAAGAAGCTCCTGCAGATAAAAAAATACCGATAATTAAAGTCGTAAGAGAGATAACAGGCCTTGGGTTAAAAGAGGCTAAAGAATTAGTTGAAGGAGCCCCAAAAGTATTAAAAGAAACTGCGCCTAAAGCTGAAGCTGAAGAAATATTAAAGAAAGTTCAGTCAGCAGGAGGAAAGGCTTCATCAAAAGGTCTTTAGAAAATCTTTTGAATAAAGCTAATATAGGAGCCCAAACCTATATGAAAAATAGGTTTGTGCTCTTTTTATCATTGAAAGATAGATAAAATTATTATCAACAAGGCAGATTGATAGGAGTCAATAAACATGCTGAAAAGACCGCCTAAGAGGGTGAGTTTTCGGGAAAAAGAAGAAATCCTGGACCTTCCAAATCTTATAGAAATACAGATAAAATCATATAATCAATTTCTACAAGCAGATATTTTACCACATGAAAGAGAGAATATTGGTCTGCAAGAGGTATTCAACGAAATTTTCCCAATAAAATCATATGATGAAAAAACGATTATTGAATTTCTTTCATATAATCTAGGAGTACCTAAATATTCTCCTGAAGAATGTATCAGAAGGGGAATAACATATAATGTAACGATGAAAGTAAGGTTTCGACTAACAGATGAGACTGGGATAAAAGAAGAAGAAGTATACATGGGGACAATCCCTGTGATGACAGAAAAAGGAACATTTATCATTAATGGTGCTGAAAGGGTAATTGTATCACAATTACACAGATCACCGGGTATTTCCTATGAGAAAGAAAGGCATTCAAAAGGAACAATTTTATATTCATTTAGAATAATCCCATATAGAGGAAGTTGGCTTGAAGCATCATTTGATAATAATGATTTGATATATATATTTATCGACAGGAAAAAAAGAAGAAGGAAAATATTAGCAACCTCATTTATTAGAACACTTGGATATTCAAGTGATGCTGATATTATAGAAGAATTTTTTAGTACTCGTCGTGTTAAAATCAAATCTGAAAAGGATTTTGTAAAGCTAGTTGGTAAAATATTAGCAGAAGATGTTGTAGATGAAGAAACAGGGCTTGTATTTGGAAAAGCTGCTGAGAAATTAACTACGGCAATGTTAAAGAGGATGTTAGATGAGAATATATCTGTAGTTAGAATAGCTGAAGATGCTGATGAAAATCATCCTATAATCAAAATGCTATCAAAAGATCCTACAGATTCTTATGAGTCAGCATTAAAAGATTTTTATAGGAAAATAAGACCAGGAGAACCTGCAACATTATCTAATGCTAGATCGACTATCATGAGAATGTTTTTCGATGCTAGAAGGTATAATCTTGGAAAAGTGGGAAGGTATAAGCTAAATCGAAAATTGAATATGCCTATTTCGGAAGAAAATTTAAATGTAGTAACGTTTAAAAAAGAAGATGTTGTTGAAGCTCTAAAATATTTAATACGTTTAAAAATGGGTGATGAAAATGCAAATATTGATGACATTGACCATCTAGGAAATAGAAGGGTAAGAGCAGTTGGTGAGTTAATTCAAAATCAATGTCGAATTGGTTTAGCAAGGATGGAGAAAATCATAAAAGAAAGAATGAATCTTTTTGATTTTACATCTGATACAATGACTCCAGGAAAAATTGTTTCAGCCAAAGGCTTAGCTGGGGTATTAAAAGATTTCTTTGGAAGATCTCAATTATCACAATTTATGGATCAAACCAATCCAATATCTGAATTGACACATAAAAGAAGATTGTCTTGCTTAGGACCTGGTGGATTGAATAGAGAAAGAGCCGGTTTTGAGGTAAGGGACGTTCATACTTCTCACTATGGAAGGATATGTCCAATTGAAACACCTGAAGGACCAAATATTGGTTTGATTACATCACTATCATCATTTGGAAAGATCAATGAATTTGGATTTATAGAAACGCCATATAGAATAGTTAGAGATGGTGTTGTAACTGATGAAATTGAATATATGACGGCAGATAGAGAAGAAGAGTGTGTAATTGCACAGGCTTCGGCACCATTAGATGAATTTAATATGTTTGTTGGGCCGATATGTTGGGCGAGACACCGTGGCGAACCTATGGAGATATCTACCGATAAAATTACACATATGGATGTTTCTTCAAAGCAATTAGTATCAATTGTTGCTGGATTAATTCCATTTTTAGAGCATGATGATGCTAACAGAGCTTTGATGGGATCAAACATGCAAAGGCAAGCTGTTCCATTATTAGAAACAGAAGCTCCTTTAGTTGGTACAGGTCTTGAAAAACGCGCTGCTAGAGATTCTGGAGCTGTTGTAATAGCAGATGAAGATGGAGAAGTTGAAAGTGTTGATGGTTTTGCAATTGTAATAGCAAGTAAAGACAATCCATTAAACAAGAAGGTATATCAATTAAAGAAATTCTTAAGGTCCAATTCAGGTTCTTGTATTAATCAGACACCAGTATGTTCTGTTGGAGATAAAGTAAGGGCAGGTGATGTTATTGCTGATGGCCCTGCAACAAAGAATGGAGAGATTTCATTAGGAAAGAACGTATTAGTAGCATTTATGCCTTGGTGTGGATATAACTACGAAGATGCTATTATAATTTCTGAGAAATTAATAAGAGAAGATACATATACTTCAATATACCTTGAAGAATTTGAATTAACAGCAAGAGATACCAAATTAGGGAAAGAGGAAATTACAAGAGACATTCCAAACGTATCTGAGGAAGCATTAGCAAATCTTGGAGAAGATGGAATAATACGTATAGGAGCGGAAGTAAAGCCAGGAGATATTTTGGTGGGTAAAATAACACCAAAATCTGAAACTGAGCTATCACCAGAAGAAAGATTATTAAGAGCGATATTCGGGGAAAAAGCAGCAGATGTAAAGGATGCTTCATTAACTGCACCTCCAGGGACTGAAGGTGTTGTAATGGATGTTAAGGTCTTTTCTAGAAGAGATAGATTATCGAAAACAGATGAAGAATTAGTAGTTGAAGCAAGTAGAATTAAAGATATACACCATGAATATCGCACAAAAGAAGCAGAATTGCAAATGGAGCTACATGAGAAATTAGGAGCTCTATTATTAAATGAAGAAGCGCCAGCGCATATTTTACATAGAAAAACGGGTGAAGTGATAGTGCCAAAAGGGGAGACTATCACTCAAGATATGCTAGAAGCAATAGAAAGTGAAGATATTGCAAATTTAATATTTACACAAAATGAAATCTATGACGAATTAAAAAGGATTTTACGGGAATATCAAATTGCATATTCAGCTCTTCAGGATAAGCACAAAGCAGAAATAGAATATATGAAAAAAGGAGATACTGAATTAGATCCTGGTGTAATTAGGCAAGTAAAAGCATATGTTGCAACGAAAAGAACGCTTCAAGTTGGTGATAAAATGGCAGGGCGCCATGGTAATAAAGGTGTTGTTGCGCAGATAGTTCCTGAAGCAGACATGCCATATTTATCTGATGGTACTACAATAGAAATAATATTAAATCCATTAGGTGTGCCTTCACGTATGAATATGGGACAGTTATTGGAGACACATCTAGGTATTGCCGCAAAGAAAGAAGGCATTTATGTTAAGACGCCAGTATTTGAAGGGTTTCCTGAAGATAAAATATGGAGCATGATGGAAGAGCAAGGCATGCCTAAAAATGGAAAGCTAATATTATTTGATGGAAGAACAGGACATAGGTTTGATAATCAAGTAGTGGTTGGATACATATATATGATGAAGCTAAGCCATCTTGTAGCAGATAAAATACATGCTAGATCAATAGGACCATATTCATTAGTAACGCAACAACCATTGGGTGGAAAAGCTCAGATGGGAGGACAGCGTTTTGGAGAGATGGAGGTATGGGCATTAGAAGCATATGGTGCAGCGAATTTATTACAAGAGATGTTGACCGTAAAATCTGATGACGTATCTGGAAGAACAAGAATATACGAATCAATAGTAAAAGGGGAAAATACCTTAAAAGCAGGGACGCCTGAATCATTCAATGTACTTGTAAAAGAGATGCAAGGACTTTGTTTAGATATACGTGCAGAAACAGTAGAAGAAAATATTTAAATTTCTGGGAGTAAGTTCATGGCAGATGAGGATTTTAGTGATTCTCACTTTGATAAGTTAACGATAAAAATAGCATCGGATGGGGTTATTCGTGATGAATGGTCTCGTGGTGAGATAAAAAAACCTGAGACAATAAATTATCGAACATTTAAACCAGAAAAAGGCGGGCTATTCTGTGAAAAAATATTTGGCCCAACAAAAGATTGGGAATGTGCTTGTGGAAAGTATAAAAAGATCAAGCATAAGGGAATAGTTTGTGACAGATGTGGTGTTGAAGTAACTGTATCTAGCGTTCGTAGAGAAAGGATGGCACATATTGAACTAGCTGTCCCTGTTGTTCACATTTGGTTTTTCAAAACTATGCCTTCACGTATTGGTAACATTTTAGGGTTATCGATGACGGAGTTGGAAAGAGTAATATATTATGAAGAATATATTGTAATCGATCCTGGAAAAACAGATTTAGCGAAAAAGCAACTACTTAATGATAGTGAGATGAGAGAATCTGTAGAAAAATGGGGTCCAGATTCATTCCAAGCAAAGATGGGTGGCGAAGCAATAGCTGAACTTTTACAAAATGAAGATTTTGGTTTGCTGATATCGGAGCTAAAAGAAAAACTAAGAAAGACAAAATCTATGCAAGCTAGAATGAAGCTAGCAAAAAGGTTAAAAATTGTTGAAGGTATAGCTTCATCTCCAAATTTCCCTTCATGGATGGTACTATCATGTGTTCCTGTAATACCCCCAGATTTACGTCCATTAGTTCCATTAGATGGTGGAAGGTTTGCTACATCAGATTTAAACGATTTATATAGAAGAGTAATTAATAGAAACCACCGTCTAAAATCAATTTTAAAACTTAAAACGCCTGATGTAATTATTAGAAATGAAAAAAGGATGCTGCAAGAAGCTGTAGATGCTTTATTTGATAATGGCAGGCATGGCCATCCAGTGATGGGTGCTGGCAATAGACCTCTGAAAGCTCTATCAGAAATGTTAAAAGGAAAGCAAGGAAGATTTAGGCAAAACCTACTTGGGAAACGTGTGGACTATTCAGGGCGATCTGTAATTGTAGTTGGTCCAGAATTGAAATTTAATCAATGTGGTATTCCTAAGCAGATGGCATTAGAATTATTCGAGCCATTTATTGTCAAAAAATTAAAAGACATGGGCTGTGTATACACTATTCGTTCTGCGAAGAAGATGATACAAAGACAAGCCCCAGAAGTATGGGATGTATTAGAAGAGATAATTAAAGGACATCCAGTATTATTAAACCGTGCACCTACATTACATAGATTAGGAATACAAGCTTTTGAGCCTATCCTTATTGAAGGTAAAGCTATACGTATTCACCCTCTTGTTACAACAGCATTTAATGCTGACTTTGACGGAGACCAAATGGCAGTTCACGTGCCATTGTCTATAGAAGCACAATTAGAAGCAAAATTATTGATGATGGCACCGGATAATATTTTCCTACCATCATCTGGAAAACCTGTTACTATACCATCGCAGGATATGATTTTAGGGTTATATTATTTAATGTTAGACCCTATATATATGCCTGAGCAACATGGTCAAAAGACAAAGGTATTTGGAAGTGAAGAAGAAGTATTATTAGCATTTTATAATATTTCTAATTGTACATATTGGAAAGATAGTGACCTTCAAGATAATAAAAGAAGAGATGATTATGGTAGAGGACTACGCATCCATGAGAAAATCAAGCTAAAAGTTGATGGAAGTATGATTGAAACAACTCCTGGAAGAGTTGTTTTCAATACAATAGTACCTACGGAATTGGGATTCCAAAATTATGCTCTTCGCAAGAAAAAATTATCGGAATTAGTTTTAGCTTGCTATAAAAAAGTTGGATTGGAAAAGACTGTTACTTTCCTAGATGATATGAAGAATTTAGGATTTAGCGAGGCTACTAAATCTTCTTTATCTATGGGTGTATGGGATGTATGTGTTCCAAGTAACAAAGAAAAAGTATTGAAAGAAGCATATAAGAGAGTTGATAAAGTAAGAAAACAATATGAAGATGGAATAATCACTGATGGTGAGAGACATTCAAAGATAATTAGCATATGGACAGAAGTTTCTGATTTATTATCTGAAGAGTTATTTAAATTAATATGTAGTACAAGAGAAGGCGAATTAAATCCTTTATATCTAATGATGGATTCTGGAGCTAGAGGAAATAAGTCTCAGGTAAAGCAATTAGGGGCATTACGCGGACTTATGGCTAAGCCATCTGGTGAAATTATCGAATCACCAATTACTTCAAATTTCCGTGAGGGTTTATCAGTATTAGAATATTTTATTTCTACACACGGTGCTAGAAAGGGATTAGCTGATACAGCCCTAAAAACAGCGGATTCAGGATATTTGACAAGAAGACTTGTTGACGTATCGCAAGATGTAATTATTTCTGAAGACGATTGTGGAACATTAAATGGCATTGAAATTTGTTCTATTAAACAAGGGCAAGAAGAGCTAATAGGATTAAAAGATCGTATTTTTGGAAGAACAGTATGTGATGACGTATATCTTCCTGGTGATAGCACAAAAGTATTAGCTTATGCTGGTGATGTTTTAACAATGAAACAAGCTGAAGCAATAGACGATGCTGGTATCGAAACAATAAAAATTAGATCAGCATTAAACTGTGAAAGCAAACGTGGTGTTTGTGCAAAATGCTATGGCTTGAATTTAGCTACTGGAAGTTTAGTTGGGATGGGTGAGGCTGTAGGAATAATTGCAGCGCAGTCAATTGGAGAGCCTGGAACACAGTTAACGATGAGAACATTCCATATTGGGGGAATTGCATCGGCTGGTGTTAGCCCTCAGCTTATCTCTGATGAAGGTGGTATTTTAATTTATAAAGATCTTCGAGTAGTACAAAATGAAAATGGTGAATGGTTAGCATTAAATAAAAATGGAACCTTGCATCTAGTTAGAGATGAAGGAAGAACCCTAGAAGAATATAAAAAGCTACTAAAGACAAAATCTATTGAACCTCTGCAAGTATTTACAGTAGAACTAGGAACAAAGATACTATTTGGTGATGGAGCAAAGATACCTCCAAAAACAAAAATTGGTGAATGGGAACAACATAGCAGCCCCATTATCTGTGAAAAACCAGGATATGTAAAATATGAGGATTTAGTTGAAGGTATTTCTACACAAAAAGAAATTAATAAGAAAACTGGACAGATTGAATATATAGTAAAACAACATAGAGGGGAATTACACCCACAAATTTCAATATATACGGACCCTGAATATAAAGAGCTTGTAGGAACCTATGCTATTCCTTCTGGTGCTAGTATTTCTGTATCTGCGGGGCAAAAAGTATCTGCTGGTATGGTATTAGCAAAATTACCAAGAGGCGCTATTAAAACAAAGGATATTACCGGAGGATTGCCAAGGGTTGCTGAATTGTTTGAAGCTAGAAAACCTAAAGATGCTGCTGAGATTGCAAAAATAGATGGTGAAGTAGATTTCAAAGGTGTTCAGAAAAGCAAGCGCATAGTTGTTGTTAGAGATGAAATCACAGGAATGGAAGAAGAACATTTAATTCCATTAACTAAACACTTGATTGTACAAAGAGGTGATCAAGTTGTAAAAGGTCAGCAATTAACAGATGGGCTTGTAGTACCTCAAGAAATTTTAGAGATCTGTGGAGTTAGAGAACTACAAAAATACTTAGTTAATCAAGTTCAAGAAGTATATCGTCTACAAGGTGTTGACATCAATGATAAGCATATAGAAATCATTGTAAGACAAATGTTGCAAAAGGTTAGAGTAACTGACCCTGGCGACACAACATTCTTATATGGTGAAGATGTAGATAAAAAAGTTTTCCATTCAGCAAATAATAGAACTATTGAAGATGGTGGTAAGCCAGCGCAGGCGGCACCTGTATTATTAGGTATTACAAAAGCCTCTTTAGGAACAGAATCTTTTGTTTCTGCAGCTTCATTCCAAGAGACAACACGAGTGTTAACGGATGCAGCAGTAGATGGTAAAACTGATTATCTATTAGATTTCAAAGCAAATTTGATTATGGGACATATTATCCCTGGCGGAACTGGATTTGAATATCATAAACGTGTGAAGAAATACATAGAACAAGGTGAAGATGAGATAATTGAATTTGCCTTTGATGAAGCATTACCAATGCAATCAATAGGTGGATAATATTAAATCCACCTTTTAATTAATTCTTTTAATGTTGTGGTATCAGCTTTGAATTTTTCAATACCTTCATGAAGCTTTTGGAATGCCATTAGGTTATCTTTTAATTGTAAGTGATATGTTTTTTCATCAGCATCAATTTTTTCAATATCACTATTTCTAGCTAACATTTGATTTAGTTTTGGCATTATCTTTGTAGTTGATTGTTTTAACTCATCTAAAAGGCTTGGTGAAATAGTTAATAAATCACATCCTGCAAGTTCTATTATTTGATCGGTGTTTCTAAAGCTAGCGCCCATGATTTGGGTTTTGCAGTTATATTTCTTATAATAGTTATATATTTGTGTTACTGAAATAACGCCAGGATCTTCATTAGGAAGGTATTTATCAACATTATATTGTATTTTATACCAATCTAATATCCTTCCAACAAAAGGAGAGATTAAACAGACGTCACTATTAGCACATGCAATAGCTTGGATAAGGGAAAATATCAATGTCATATTACAGTGTATGCCCATTTTCTCTAGGATTTTTGCTGCTTGTATACCTTCCCATGTAGCGGCTAATTTGATTAAAATACGATTTTTATTGATATTTTCTTTTTCAAATAAAGAGATTAAATATTCTGCTTTTTCAATACTTTTACTTGAGCTATATGAAAGGCTAGCGTCAATTTCTATAGAAACTCTTCCAGGAATAATTTTTAATATTTCCTTTCCAAAATTAACAAACAATTTATCTATAGCGTGTTCTATTTGACCTTCTTCAACTAAAGATTTTGTTTTGGCATAATTTATTGCGTCTTCTATGAGGCTATGATATTTTTTTTGTTTTGCAGCAGCTAAAATTAATGAGGGATTAGTCGTAGCATCAGTTGGAGAATATTTTTCTATCATTTCAAAATCGCCAGTATCTGCTACAATAGTTGTAAATTGTTTTAATTGATCTAATAGATTCATAGTGTTTTCCTTATTTCAGAATAATACATCAATGAGTTCTTCAAAGAAGTGTTTGTTTAATGCTAATCGTTTATAGTATTTTTCAAAGCCAGAAGGATTAATCGTTAGTTTGTTTTTGTCAACGATTAAGAAAAAATCTTTCTTTTCATGTAAACTTTTAATTATTAGATTAGTTATCTCTTCATTTATTAAAATGCGTTGATCACCAACAAGAATATCTCCAAAATTACCATATTTTATACCATCAATTTCTAATGATAATTCATGCGATGAGATTTTATTTTTTGTTAAATTTAAATAACAATTTACTTTTGATCCTAAAGATAAAAAACATAGATCAAATTCCAATATTTGATTTTTATTAAAAAAAGATAATCTTGAAGCGTTATCACTATTTGTTATGTAGTCATATTGCCATGATGGACTAGAAGACATACATGCACTCATTAAAAGAATTAAAATGCATAAAACTAATCTTTTAGTGAGCATGTGCACCATGAGCAGAACTAGCTAAGTCTTGAGGACATTTTTTCCCAAACACTGCAAAAGCTAAACTAGTTACTGTAGCTGCAAAAATTAAGCTAGTAACGATATATCGTTCCATTAAAATAGATCTACTTGACCTAGCGCCATCAGCAGCTGCCGTGCCTACGGGTTCTTTAGGTTTTTTTGTTGCAGGTTTAGAATAAATAGGTGTAAACATTACAGCGATTACTAATGTGAAAATCAATATCCTTCGCATAAGGTCCTCTAATACTTTAAAAAAT
>CAYUWE010000008.1:0-13780 GCA_964448255.1 uncultured bacterium
TTTCGTCTTTAGAAATCGATAAGTATTTTTCATTAATTTTCAAAAAAGATAATTTTTTTTGATTGATAGATATTTTCCATTTATTTTCTTCGAAATGAAGGTTTATATCAGGAAAGATGTATTTTGTTTTTTCAATATCATATCCTATTGAAGGATAAAACTTTAATTGTGGAAATACTGTTTCTATTTTCTTTAATAATTTTTCTTTTGGAACCTTTAATTTTTTTGCAACAAATACAAATTTTTTATGTAAGAACTCATCAAAATATTGTTCAATCATTTTGAGTAGTAGAATTTCTTTTGGAAACAATTTTTTTAGTTGTATTTGGAGAAATTCTTGAAGGTTATTTGAAGCTATTCCAATTGGCTCAAAAGTTTGAATAATAGATAAAATATGTTTAACAGTATTTTCTTGTTTTTTTATGGAAGAAGAAAATCCTTTTATAGGAATTGTGAAAAAGCCCTTTTCATTTAAATTGCCAATAATGCTTTCGGCGATATCTAACTCTTCTTTTGAAAAAAATTGTTCTTTTGCTTGTTGCATTAGATGGGAAAATAAAGAAATATCGCTACTTAAATAGAAAAATTGATTGAAGTTAGAATGAGTTTGTTTAAGAGGTTCTTTTTTCCATTCTAAAAGAGGGTTTTGCATTACTTGTGTTTCTATCCAAGATTCTAATTCATTAATTGGCATTTGAAGAATTTGAAAAGCATATCTCATTTGTTGTTTCATAATGAGTCGGTGCTTTTGTTTTACTGATAAATGCTGGCCAATTTTTAAACGCTGTAGCATTATTTTTCCTCTTTTTTTTCTGATAGCACATTAGATAATATCGAGTAAGGCAGATCTTTTTTCTAAAAAGGATAGAAAGATCTAATCTTTTAAATATTAAATTGTAATGCATGAAAAAAAATTCAAAAAAATAAGAAGCATGCATTTATTTCTCATGCACGATATCATAATATTCTTAATAAATTTGTTGATTTGAATATGAGAAAAAAAGTTGCAGTATTTTGTAGTCATGGTGTTGGAGATGGCCTTCTTTTTTTTGGTTGTAGCTAACAATTTATTATTAGAAGGGCATGAAGTAGTAGTTTTTCATAACTCATTACATCAGATGGCTAAATGGTTTCCTTACTTGGTATTTAAGCCTTTCCCAGAAAATAAGGAAATACCATCACTTTTACCGACATTTGATTTAGTAATTATCAATAAAGATCATTTATTAATTAATCGATTAATTAGAAATTTTTCAAAAAGCTATTTGAATTCAAGGACTTGGGTATTATGTCCTTCTACTTGCAAGGGAAAAAAGATTGAAGGGGATTACCAATTAGATATCAATCAAAGTTTAGTAGATAATCTAGTTCAATTTTCAAAGGTTTTAAATTGTAATAACCCTACAAGAGATATAGGAATTTCTCCCAAAAAAGAATTAATTTTTAAAAAGTTTCCCAAAAGGATAGTAATTCATCCTACTAGTAAAAGTATTACAAAAAATTGGCCAAGTCATAAGTTTTGCAAACTGGCAAAAAAATTACAAAACGTTGGGTTTGATATTTGGTTTGTTGTAGATCCGAGGGAAAAAGTTAAGTGGAAGTGGTTAGAGAGAAAAGGCTTTTTTTTAGCAGATATCAATTCACTAGATGATTTAGCAAGTTTTGTATATGAATCTTCATATGTTATAGGTAATGATTCTGCAGTAGGGCATTTAGCTTCGGCGTTAAATATTCCGACATTTACTATTTTTGCAACTAAAAGGAAAAGCATATTTTGGAAGCCTCATTGGAGCATTGGTAGTGGAGTTTATCCTTGGGAATGGGTTCCTAATATTAAAGGGTTGAGATTAAGAGATAAACTTTGGGCAAAAACGATTTTTGTAAGTAAGGTTTATAAGGGATTTTCGAAATTACGAAAAAAGGTTTATGAAAAAGAAATATGCAGTAGTTAGCTGCAAAGGATTAGGAGATGGATTAATCTCTTTAGTCTTATCTCATAATCTATATATTAACGATCATGAAGTTATAACTTTTCATCCAAATAAGCTTTGGGAATTACAATCTTTTTTCCCACATTTACCAATAATGAATTTTCCAAAAGTTGAAGAAATTGATTTTTTCTTATCCGAATATGAAAAGATATTTGTTTCATATGATTTATCTTCTTCTTTTATTTCAAATCTCATAAAAATTGGAAAAGAAAAATATAAGGATAAAGTTTTTGTATTAAATCCTTGTCCTTCTCGGAAAATTGGAGGGCAGCCTTATTATGAGGATTGTTATTTTTCTCCTTGTATTACTGTTGTTGAGAATATTATTAGATTTTGTCAAAACATCCTTCATCTTCCTAAAACAATATATTCTAATGGAATAATTCTTCCTAAATATAGATCGAAATATCCAAATAGAGTAATTATTCATCCCACTAGTGCAAAGTTAGGGAAAAATTGGCCTTTAAGTAAGTATATTCATCTAGCAAATGAGCTTATAAAACGAAATTATTTCCCTGTTTTTGTTATGACAAAAGAAGAAGAAAAAACTTTTCCAAAAATAACAAATGAAACGATAAAGCTATGTTCATTTAATAATTTATTTGAGCTTGCACATTTTATTTTTGATTCAGGATTTATGGTTGGAAATGATTCAGGGATTGGTCATTTATCATCGTTATTAGGATTGCCGACATATATAATTTTTCGAAATTATAGAACGGCAAAATTATGGAGACCTTTTTGGGGAGATGGAAAGGTATTTTATCCTCCAAAATGGATAATTAATTTTGCTTTGTATCGACTTAGAGATAAAAAATGGAAGAATTTTATTTCTCCAGGAAGTATTCTACGGTATTTTTAATAAAATTTTGGAGAGAAATATGAAAAAGAAGGCTTTAATTTCAGGTATCAATGGTATGGATGGAAGTCATCTGGCAGATTTTTTGCTAGCAAAAGGATATGATGTGTATGGGATTGAAAGAAGGTCTGCAGTAAAAAGTAGGGTTAATACAAAACACTTAGAAGGAAAGATTACATTTTTACAAGGAGATTTAACTGATCAAAATTCTCTTTTTCGTTGTGTAAAAGATTCTGATCCAGATGAGATATATAATTTGGGTGCGCAATCATTTGTAAAAGAAAGCTGGAATACTCCAGAACAAACAAGTGATGTAACTGGACTTGGTGTATTAAGGATGCTTGAAGCTATTAGAGAATATAATAAAGATATAAAATTTTATCAGGCTTCATCATCTGAGATGTTTGGAAAAATGGTAGAGAATCCGGCTAATGAAGAGACTAAATTTTATCCAAGAAGTCCATATGGAGTTTCAAAATTGTATGGTCATTGGATAACAAAAAATTATCGAGAATCATATGGGATGTTTGCTTGTTCAGGTATTTTGTTTAATCATGAATCAGAACGTAGGGGTATAGAATTTGTAACGAGAAAAATTTCAGATGGGGTCGCCAAAATATCTTTAGGATTGGCTGATGAAATAGTACTTGGAAATTTAGAATCAAAAAGAGATTGGGGATATGCACCTGATTATGTAAGAGCGATGTGGTTGATGCTTCAACAGGATACTAGCGAGGATTATGTTATTGCAACAGGGCAAAGCTATTCTATTAGGAATTTTTTGGAGTATGCATTTAAGGAAATTGGAGTTACTAATTGGGAAAAGCATGTAAGGCAAGATAAAAAATTTTTTAGGCCGGCTGAGGTCGATGTGCTCAGGGGGGATTCTACAAAGGCATTAAATAACTTAGGATGGGAGCCTACTACATCTTTTGAAGAATTAGTTAAAATAATGGTTCAATCTGATATTAAACGAAATTCTATAAAGCACAAAAATATAGATTAATTGGATTTTGCATATTAATTATTTTAAAAAGTTAAATTAATTGATCGATCTATTATAATAGTTCAAAATTAAAGCAATTAATATGTATGAATGTAACAAAAATAAGTTTAAGCGTTGATTTTCAACTAAGTTTTCCTAAGACTTATAAAATTATGCCAAATAAGCATGATAGTTTAACTCTCAAAGTGTCAAAAATTGTTTTGTTAGTTTTTTCTTGGGGAGTAATTTTTTCTTTTACATTTGTATGGGAAGCTATATCTAATTATAGGTCTTATAAGCAATGGTTAGTTCCGCCACCGCCTCCTCCAGTTTTGCCATCACCTCCGGTTGTAGAGCCGCCACTATTGTCCCCACCACAAGAGGTAGTAAAACCAGGAAAAATAAAAAATTTTTTCCTAACTAATAATTCTTTTACTGTAAGGGCATGTAGATATTCTTATTTTACGGCAAAAGAATTTGCTATGAATAACAAAGAGCTTGCAACAGCTATTGGTAGTATTGGGGCATTTATGGTATTAAAAAAATACTATCCCACTCCTGTTACTTCAATGATTACAGATTTTGTTCCTGAGAATTCAAAGAATATATTATTAAGAGGTGTGGAATATCTTAATTACCCCTCTTCAAAAATATGCGATCTTAACTCTTATATAAGTAGCCTTCCTTGGAGATATTATTGGTTATCATTAATTCCTTTTTCAATACCTATTTCTGAGGGAAAAAAACTTCCCCTGCCTCCTATGAAATTAGTCGTGATGGGAGCATGCCATTCTCTTCAGGTTGATAATATCGCTATAGGTTTTATTATTAGAAAAACTATGTCTTTAGCTTTTTTTGCTTTAGGAGTTAATAAATAGCTTTTAATTTAGCATATTTTGCTACTAAAGAGCGCATTGTATCCCCATCTTCGAATAAAATATCATAGGTTTTTCCCAATGAAGTTTCATATGCTTTTCTTATAATGCCAACTCCAAAAGTATTATGATAAACTCTGCTTCCTATGGAAAAAGCACTTTTTTCCAATTCTTTTTCTACAATATTTTCTTGAGTATATGTCTTATTTGCAGGGGATAATAATTTGATAAATTTATTAGGGATTTCTTTAATAAAGCGAGATGGCCGCATTAACCTTTGCATTCCCCACATGAAGCGATATCCAGAAGATGAGAGAAAAAGCTCTTTTTTTGCTCTTGTCATGCCTACATAAAACAATCTTCTTTCTTCTTCTATATCTTCAATTGTTTTATTTTTTGCATTTGCATGGGGGAAAATTTCTTCTTCTAACCCGACAATAAAAACTATTGGAAATTCTAATCCCTTCCCATTATGTAAAGTCATCAATTTAATAGACTTTGGATTTTTTTCTTTTTCCATATGCGATAAAAGCGATAATTCTTCTAAAAAAATTGAAAGATCGAGAGATGGCCGCATTTCTTGCATTTCAGCAGCTTTTGCAATTAATTCATCAATATTTTCTTTTCTATTATCAAAAGTCTCTGGATCTTCTTTTAAATAATCTAAATATCCAGATAGATGAATAGTTTCAGTAATAATTTCTTGTAGGCTAACTTGTGACATGGCAATTTTTCTAATCTGATTGATAAAAGATAAAAATTCTTGCAAAGAGAGTTTTTGTTTTGATGATAATTTAATTTCAGGGAATTTTAATGGATTTTCTAAAAGATCGTGGCATAGGTCAAAAATTGAGAGGAAATGTTTTTCTGCTATTTTATGTAATTTTTGTATTGAAGCTTTACCAATCCCTCTTTTTGGAATGTTAATAATTCTTTCAAAAGATATGAAATCAGAGTTTGAGTGAATACATTTGAGAAAAGCTAAAATGTCTTTTATTTCTTTACGTTGATAAAATGAAAGCCCTCCATAAATAATATATGGAATACGCATTTGTAATAGGGCATCTTCAAAAATCCTAGATTGAGCATTAGTCCTATAAAAAATAACGATATTTTCTAAAGGTATTTGTTCATATTTATATTTTTCGATAATTGTATTTACTACAAAAGTTGCTTCTAATTTTTCATTTTCTGCAAAAAAAAGCCCTATTTTTTCTCCTGTTCCAAAGGTGCTCCATAAATTTTTTTCGTATCTATTGGGGTTATTTGCTATTAGAGCATTTGATGCTTCTAGAATAGTATTTGTACTTCTATAATTATGTTCTAAATTGATTATTGTAGCGTCGTGGAAATCTTTATCAAAATGTAAAATATTTTGATATTTTGCACCTCTCCAAGAATAAATTGATTGGTCAGGGTCTCCTACAACACAAATATTTTTATGTTTTTCTACTAGGATTTTTGAAAGTAGATATTGTGCATGGTTTGTATCTTGATATTCATCAATTAATACGTAAAGCCATCTATTTTGGTATATTTCTCTAACACTTTTGTTTTCTATTAACAATTTAACGGTTAGGTAAAGAAGATCATCAAAATCTAAAGCATTATATTCATGTAATTTTTTTTGATATAAAGGATAGACTTTATTTGATATACGATCTATCTCATCTGAAAAAAAAGAAGGGTTAATATCTTCTTCTGAAAGCAAATCATTTTTGTAAGAGGAAATTTTTTCTTTTATCTTTTTTGAAAGGCCTTTTTCATCTTTTATATGTAAACTTTCTAAGCAATTTTTTATTACACGTAAGCTATCTTCACTATCATAAATAGTAAAATCATTTGTAAAAGACAACTCAGATATACATTCTCTTAAGATGCGTGCTCCTAAGCTATGGAAAGTGCAAGATAAAATATGTTCTTTTGTTAGATGGTTAATTCTTTGTTGCATTTCTTGCGCGGCTTTATTTGTAAAAGTAACTGCTAAGATGTCTTTTGGAGATATTCCTAATTCTAGTAATTTTGCAATTCTATAAGTGACTACATAAGTTTTCCCAGAGCCAGCGCCTGCTAAAACTAACAAAGGTCCATTAATATGATTTATTGCTTGTTGTTGTTGTGAGTTAAATTGTACTTCAGCCATGGAAAAGATTATTTTTTGAAGTCATTATTGTAATATAGATAAGAATAAAATGCATGTAAAAGCTAAGTATTAGGTTTTCTTAATTCTTCTTCTCTAGTTCCCAAATTTCCATATCTATCATAATCTGCGCTAAAGGTTATTTCACGAAGGTAATTTAATAATTCAACGCGTCCATTTGCTAAAACAGGAAGATCGATAACATATGAGCAACTATATGAAGCAGCTTCATTAATATCACTGGAAGCTTTATTAGCTAGGCGTATTGTTTCATACCTTCCTTCTTTTACTTTGTTTAAGAATAATTGTTTTTCTTCTTTTACTACCTTTATTAAAGGGTTTAGTTCACTCCAGTTAAATGGGCTTATTCCATTCCAGCTTATAGTTAAATTCGCTGAACAAGTAAGAGTAGCAGCACATATGCGCAAACTATCGAATAAAGAAGAGTTATTATCTATGAATAAACAAATATTTTTTTTGCAGATATATCCAAAAATATTGTCTTGACCAATTATCTTTGCAGGATCTCTTTCATGTTTTAGAACGTTCCACCAATAGGCATAATTGGCAATGCTAGCATACCATATTCCTAGCTGTTCTGCTGATAGGCTTAATTTGTCTAAAAATGGAGTTAAATTATTTACTTTTTCATTTACAGCTTGTTTATTTATTGGGATATGATGTTGTTTTGCTATAGCACAACCAAATAAAAAATTTGGGCCGCATGTTTTATATCCATGGCCAAAGGTACTTTGCTTATATCCACCAAAAGGTTCTCTTTGTACATAAGATTGAGTAGTTTTTTTATTGAGATATCGATTTCCAGCTTCAATTTTTTCTAACCAAGTAATTTTTTCTCTAGCATCTAAAGAAAAAAGTCCAGATGTTAATCCATAGGGAGATTTGTTAGCGATTTCTATTGCGTGATTTAAGTTCTCAGCTCGCATCAACCCTAAAATAGGCAATGGGTAGGTGTTATTAAAAAAATTGCTGTCTACTTGAATGCCAGTTTTTATTCCTGGCGAATATATATTAGAAGCTTTTTTTTCTGGTATTATTAGCCATTCTTCATTTTCCCCAAGGTATGACATTGCTTTTTCAAATTTTTCTTCAGGAGGTGTAATCAAAGGAGGTATTATTGTAGATAGATCCCACACAGAACCTACAGTGAGGCTTTGTGTTGCATACATTAATTTTTGAATGAATTGAGAATTATCATAGAGGTCTTTTTCCAAGATAGCAATAGAGGTATTAGTATATTTTTACCCTGCAAATTCAAAGGCGGATAAAACAAGATTTTTTATTGCTAAATCATAATCTGAAATAGACGAAATGATAATAAAATTCTTGCCATTTGCTGCAGCATAAAAATCTAATAATGGATGTTTTTGAATTAATTTTTGTGCGGTTATAGAGTGGCAATTATAAATGGCAGCAGATAATCTGCTATCTGAAAGCAATGTAGAAGAAATAGTTTCATCTGTGCAATTAATAAATTGCAAAATTTCCTTGCAGATCCCTGCTTCCCAAAATAAATTAACAATTTTCCATCCAATTAAAACAGCTTTTGGAGAAGGTTTAAAGATAACGCAATTATTAGTTATCAAAGCAGCTATAATGTTTGCTACAGCCTTTGAACAGGGATTATCCCAACAAGAAGCAATAAAAAACGTACCTTTTGGAGTCCATGACAAATCCTTAAATTTTTTTATTCTTTCTAAGCTTAAACGATGATATTCTAAAGAATCTATGGCAGCGGATACTTCTATATCAGCGTCTTTAAATGTTTTCCCAACATCTGCCATAATAATTCCAATTATTTCATCTCGTTTTTCTTTGAATAATTCAACTAGGCGAATGAAAATTTTTTGTTTTTCATCGCTATGGATATTTTGCCAATAGTGTTCATTTGCTTTTGCTGTGTTTAGGGCAATATTTATTTCTTTTTCTTCTGCTAATGAATATGTGTAAAACAGATCGTTTGGATTAGAGGGAGAAAATCCTTTTCCTTTTTCATTTAGGAAAATGTCCTTTCCTTTGATAGTAATTGGAATAGGTGTAGGTTTATAATTTTTCCATTTTTCTATTAATTTATTTGCCCATTGGCGATTGTTCTCAGAGCTAAAATCAGTTATCGGATCGTTATCAAAAGAAAAATAATTAAAAGCTATCTTACTATCTTCAAAGCGATTTTGTTTTCTTCTTGGATTTTCTTGCAGAGTATCGATTTGCTTGCAACTGTGTAGGAAGGAATTTTCTAATTCCTCCCATATGGGAGTGCCTGGATATAAATTTTTTGATTGATGCAAGAAATTTTCTGGACTTGCATTTTCTTCTATTCTTCGCAAAATATGGCTAATAGCATCATATAGTTCACTTGTTGTAAATATGGGGCAACAAATTGATAAGTTATTAGGAATAAGTTTATGTAATGCTTTTCTTATATTTTGAACTCTTCCTTCATACATTTCAAAAGTCACATATGAAAGAGAATCATTTTCTTTAGTTAATAATAAGGCATATGCCAAATCAAAAATATTATGTGTAGCAATATTGATATTAGCTGCTTTTGCATTTTCATCTTTTAAGCCATATTCTAACATGCGTTTAAAATTGGCATCTGTTTGTATTTTGTGAAGAAAAGAAGCCTGCTTCCATCGCTTTTTTGATGCTATTACTTGCTCATAATTTAAATAGGCTCCTTTTACTAAACGAATAATTATTGGAGCGCCGCCATTATTTTTTCTATTAATTGCAAAAGAGGTTAATTTTTTTTGCATTGAAAAAGAATCGGGGAAATATGATTGCAATACTATGCCACAAGAAAAATTTAGAAATTCTTCTTCTGTTAGCACTTTTATAAACGCTTCTACTACGATAGACATATGATCATATTTATCTAAATCGATAATGATTTGTTTATTTGGTGAATCAGGCATAATAGCGCTTCTAAAAAGAGTTCTAAAATTATCTGATAGAGTATCTATAGAATTTTCATAAGCATTAGCATTTATCTGTGCTAGTAATAAAGAAGGTTTAATGGAAATTGAAGATATATATGGTTGTTTTAAATCGTGCTGGTAAATATTTAATTTATTTTTTGCACAATTATTTCCAATAGCAAATTCTCCAAGCCTTGTAAAATTTACAGGAATATTTTTTTCACCCATTTTTTTTGCATATTCTTTAAGTACTGCATCATCAGCGATCCTGAAAGTTGCGTTAAAATCTTTTTGCAATCCGTGTGAAATTATAGGAATAAATGTAGATGGAAAATTTTTTCCAAATAACTTGAATAAGTAAAACTTTGTATAGCTATAAAGTGAGTATGAAGCAGGTATTCCGTATTGATTTATTAAATGTAATATTTGTGTTGCAGTTTTATTTTTGTTTTTCGTTCTAAAACATTGATCAATAAGGTTAAATATAAAGGCTTTGTTGTTTAGATTTATTGCAAAACTATTTAGGTGTTGCTGAAAACTTTTTTCTTTTGGCGTAGTTATCATATTAGCTTCTTTCATGAGAAAGGTAGCTAAATGTATTGATAATAAAACTCTTTCATCTCTTGAAATTGGTTTTTTTTCAATAGAGGAGAGTATTTCTATTGCTTCTTCAATGTATCTAGATGCAGAAATTTGAGTATCCATATTTTTTATCTAATAAAAAAATTGTTGCTATCTATATCATAAAGAGAAAGTTTTTACAAAAACAAATCTTGCAAAACTATCTTATAAATACATATAAAAGGAAAGTATGCGTTATTTTATAGTGGGATTATTTTTATCAGTCTTTAGCATTGTTTCTGCTCAGGTTCAGCCGGGAGTGGAAGTATTTTTTAATGAAAAATTTGAAAGTCTAATTAAAGATAAAAAAATTGGGTTAATTACTAATCATACTGGTGTTGATAGTGCGTTAAAACCAACCATAGATATATTTAAAGAACAAGCAAAAGAATATAAGATAGTAGCACTTTTCTCTCCTGAGCATGGAATTAATGGGCAAGAATATGCATGGACGCATATTAATAATTCTAAAGATAAAGAGGGATTGCCAATATACAGTTTGCATGGAAGTACCAGAAGACCAACAAAGGAGATGTTAAAAGATATTGATGTATTGATATTTGATATTCAAGATATAGGAAGTCGTTCATATACATATTTAGCGACGCTGTTAATGTGTATAGAAGAGGCAGCAAAAAATAATATTTCTTTAATTGTTTTAGATAGACCTAACCCTATTAATGGCCTTATTGTTGATGGCCCAATGCTAGAAGATAATTGGAAATCATTTATAGGTTATGTAAATGTTCCATATTGTCATGGGATGACAATTGGAGAAATAGCAAAATATTTCAATGAAGAATACAAAGTTGGTTGTAATCTCACCATTGTACCTATGCGTGGATGGAAAAGATCGATGAGCTATGAAGATACTAAATTGCCATGGGTACCAACAAGTCCATATATTCCTGAAGATGACACTCCTTTTTTTACTCTTTCTACTGGTATTTTGGGTGAATTGAAAATTGTAAATATAGGAATAGGATACACCCTTCCTTTTAAAATCGTTGGAGCTCCCTGGATAGATGCAAAAAAATTTGCAGACAAATTAAACGAACAAAATTTAGCGGGAGTAAAGTTTTTACCTTTTCATTTCAAGCCATTTTATGGGTTGTATAAAAAGGAAGACTGTCATGGAGTAAAAATAATTATCACTGACAAACAAAAGTATCAGCCTTTGTCTGTACAATATTTACTTATGGGCATTTTAAAAAGCCTTTATCCAGACCAATTTTTAAAAAAACTTGATGAATCGTCAGGCGCTAAAAAACTATTTTGCCAAGCCAATGGAACTGAAGAAATATATAAAATATTAAAAGAAGAGAAATACCCTGCTTGGAAAATGATAGAATTTAATCGCCAAGAGAGAGAGAAATTTCTTCAAGTAAGAGAAAAATATTTGATAAAAGAATATTCGCAAGATTAGCAAATTTCCTCTATTGATTCTTAGGAAAAAGTCTTTTGACTGTAATTATTTTAAATCATAAAATTGCATCTCAATTTATATGTAGGAGAAAATATTTATGGCGAAATTGATTCAATTTGATCAAAAAGCACTTAAATCTGTTTTAAAAGGAATAAAAACGTTAGCTAAAGCTGTTTCTGTAACATTAGGGCCAAAAGGAAGAAATGTAGTAATTAATAAAGAAATTGGAACTCCTTCATCAACAAAAGATGGTGTTGCTGTAGCAAAAGAAATTTATTTAAAAGATAAATTTGAAAATATCGGCGCGCAGATGGTTAAAGAAGCTGCATCTAAAACAGCTGATAAAGCAGGAGATGGTACTACAACAGCTATAGTATTAGCAGAAGCAATATTTGCAAAGGGCATGAAAAATATTACTGCTGGTGCTAATCCAATGGTAATAAAAAATGGGATAGATAAGGCTGTAAAAGAAATTGTAAAAGAGCTTTCTTTGCAAGCTAAAACAATATCATCAAAAGAAGAGATAAAACAAATAGCTACTATTTCTTCTAATAATGATGAAGAAGTAGGAAATATTATTTATGAAGCTATGGAAAAAGTTGGAAAAGATGGGATAGTAACGATAGCGGAAGCTAAAGGGATTGATACAACATTAGAAATAGTTGAAGGAATGCAATTTGACAAAGGATATATTTCTCCATATTTTATCACTAATGCTGAAAAGATGAGTGTGGAATTAGATATTCCATATATTTTGATTACAGATAAAAAAATATCTTCAGTTAAACAAATAATAGCAATTCTTGAGAAAGTAATGGAAAAAGGGCCGCGTCCATTATTGATTATCGCAGAAGATATTGATGAAGAAGCATTAGCTGCTTTGGTAATAAATAAAATTAAAGCTGGCCTACCTATTTGTGCTGTTAAAGCACCATCATTTGGAGATTCAAGAAAGGCTATTTTACAAGATATTGCGATATTAACAGGAGCGATCTTAATAAGTGATGAATTAGGGTATTCATTAGAACAAATGGAGCTAGATTGGCTAGGATCTTCTAAGAAAGTAAAGATATCAAAAGATGATACAACAATAATAGATGGACTTGGCAATTCAAAAGAAATTAATAAACGCCTTGAATTAATAAAAAGTGAGTTAGCTAATGCCGCATCAGATTATGATAGAGAAAAAATAGAACAGAGGTTAGCAAAATTATCGGGTGGAGTTGCAATAATTAATGTTGGAGCTGCAACAGAATTAGAAATGAAAGAAAAGAAAGATAGAGTTGAAGATGCTCTTCATGCAACGAGAGCCGCTATAGCGGAAGGGATAGTAGTAGGAGGTGGCGTTTCTCTTATTCAGGCGAGCAAGGCATTAGATGAATTGCAACTATCAAAAGAAGAATCAATTGGAAAAGAAATTATAAAACAAGCTGTATTAGCACCAACAACAGCTATAGCAAATAATTGCGGGAAACAAGGTGCTTTAGTAGCTGAAAAGGTTTATGAAAGAGAAGGGTTCTGGGGATATAATGGATTGAAAGATACATTTGGAGATTTATTAAAAGATGGGGTAGTTGATCCTGTTTTAGTTGCTAAAAGTGCTCTTATTCATGCATCTTCCGTTGCTTCATTATTATTAACTATTTCTGTTATGATAACAGAAAAACCAGAGCCAAAGAAAAAAAACCAACAACCACCAATGATGGATCCTATGGGAGGAATGGGTGGTTTTGATGGTATGATGTAAAAGAGTATGAAAAAAATAATATTATTTGTATTTCTATGTATTTGTTTTAAAACATTTGCTGTATTGCCTCCGTTCTATCAAAGCAAAAAAGAAATAGATGCGATCATTAATGATGAAAGGTTGGCAAAGACTATTGGAAGTGGTCAACTGATTAAAGAAATTATCAGAACTAATGAAGGATATATTGTTATTAC
>CAYUWE010000009.1:0-13173 GCA_964448255.1 uncultured bacterium
GCATCATGTCAAAATCCTTACCAACTAACATATGAAATTTTAAAATATTTAGCTGAAATTTTGCCTCAAAGTAATATTAATTATTTAAAATTTGACGCTTATTTAACTATGTATTGTTTGTATTCTCCACAATTACCGTTTGAAGCTTTTTGCGAATTTGTTAAAGCTCTAAATTCATCAAACGTAGATGAGTTTGTCTGGAAAGGGTTTGATACATATTTAGGTTCTATTGAACTATATGAAAACGGGGTTAAGATTCTTGAATGTTTAAAAGAATGGGAATGTAATAAATTGGAACCTGTACTATCGATAGAAATCAATAAGATTATAAAAAAAAATAGAAAGTATGAAAAAAATTCAAAGGTCGATAGAAGAAAAATTTGGAAGTGAATAGTTTCAATTAATTTCTATTGTTAATAAAAAATTAATTGCAATTAAATTATTTCTGTTAATTTTGTTTTAATTGTAATTGTGTTATTCTAATTGTTTCAAATTATTATGAGGTGTTATTTATGATTATAGATTCAGTTGGTTTTGACATAGATTCTTATGATGATAAAACATTAGGAAGTGATTTAGAAGTAAATGATACTCAAAAACGATGCATGGATGCTTTTGAAACAATTTCTACAAAAAGTTTGTCTCAACGAGATAGACATTTTGAATATCACACAAGTGTAATAAGTAATGATAATAAATTCTCATGGTTAGTTCAGCTGACCAATAATTTTTTTTCAAATATTTTCTAAAACTGTGCCTGAAAACACAAAACAAGATGCCAGTATCATTCAAAAAAAAGCTTATTATTTAATGCTAGAAAAACAAGCTGATACTGACTTAGAAGAAGCTCTCCAGCCTGATTGGGGAGAAGGTGAATTAGTATATACCAAAGAATGTTATTTTCAAGATATTGCAAAAAAATATGAAGAAGCAAGGTTATGTGCTCTAGAATTAAATGATAAAGAAGATGCTCTTCGTCTTTATGAAAAACAAGCAGAAGTTTTTTGTAATGATATATTATGGAAATGGCCTTATATACCGATGTATTTGCTAATAGATGCATATAAACTTAGTTTAGAAATAGAAGATGCAAAAAAAACTAAAGAACTAAGAGAAAAATTACATTTTCTTGTAGAAAAACGTATTGAAAAAGATATTTTAAATAAACAATTGCCATCTTATGCAGAATCTACATGGTTTTGTAATTATCAAATTGCGATAGCTCTTTTTATGAAGGCGACAATATATGAAATTACTGATCCATTACTTTCTGATAATTTATTTGATGAAGTGCAATGCTTTTGTGCTGAAAATAATGTTGTATATGATGATGTAAAGTATAGCATTAATTCTGGCTTAAAATCCTCAAAAGTTGAAGAAAGTAATGATGAGGAAGATTTTGATTATTGGAATCGTTGGATAGAATTAATTGATTTAGCAGCACAATTAGAAGAAAACAAGCTGATTGAAAATGCTAGAGAGTTGTATGAAGAAGCAGCAAATATTTGTATGGGATATTATGAAAAAGGTATTGCTGCAGGAAGAATGCATCCAGCACTTGTAGCTGGTTTTTGCTTAGAAAAAACGGGTAATACTGATAAAGCTAATGCTGCTTATAGAAAAGTCATTGATGATAAAGTATATGATAAATCAGCAGTAATACTTGCTGAAGAATTTGATGGTGAGGATAAGGCATTCTATCTATTTTATAAAAATATTTATTCTTCTCGGATGTATTTAGAAGCGTCTTTGGCTAGTTTGAGATTAAATAGTCAAGATGCATATGTTGAGATAATTTCTTCTCAAATAGATTCTTTGCTTGAAATGTACGAGGATAGGAAATTTTACTTCGATGAAGAAATTGGAGGAATTGATGAAGAATTTATATATTTTTGTTACTTAACGGAAGCTCTAATTAATGTTTCAGAAACACTGCTTGGAAAAGATAATCCTAAAATATCAATGATAATTGAAAAAAGAAAATTATTACCTAAAGAGATTGTTGAAGATAGAAAATATAAAGCTGATATCCTATTACTGCATAAAATGGAAAGAGATCTTCTTTCAATATATGCTGCGCCTAAAGATATTTCAGTAATGAAAATGGTAAGATTAATAAAAAATGCAAACATTCCAGGACCATAGAGTTGCTTTGTAACAGAAAGTCAATTGAGTTATTGATGTAATATATTGTCATTTATGTAAGCCCAGTTTAGTATTCATTGTTTTTTTTAGCTAAAAAGGTGGTTTATGAGAAAGTTTCAATTGATATCGATTTTTGTTTTTTTTATTTTTATTAAGCAAACTGCATTTTGCAAAATATATGATTGTTTTTTATTTTTTAATGAAGAAGAACTTCTAAAAATTCATTTAGAGGAGCTCTATGACAAAGTTGATTACTTTGTGATAGTAGAAGGTAGCGAAACTTTTAGTGGAAGAGCTAAAGAGTATTTATTTCCAAAAATTCAAAATCAATACAGAAAATATATTGATAAAATAATCTATGTTCAAGTTGATGAAAAATATCCTGGGGATAATCCGTGGCCACGAGAATATTTTCAGCGCAACCAAATTATGAGAGGTTTAGAAAACTGTCAACCAGATGATATCATTATTATTGGGGATTTGGATGAGATTGTTAAAGCTAGATGTTTAGATGACATAATTGATAAATTACAATATGAAGAGTTTGTTAGATGTGATTGTGATTTTTATCGCTGGTTTTTGAATCGAAAGGATCTTACTACTTGGATAGGATCAACGATAACTACATATGCTTTTTTGAAGCAATATTCTCCTCAAAAGATGCGTGAATTAATGCCTTCCATTCCCTTTAAAAAAGGAGCGTGGCATTTTAGCAATATGGGTGGATTGAAAACATTTATAGAAAAGATACGATCTTTTTCACATTATAAAGAGTGTGTAAATGAGGGGCATGATGTTGACGATTTATATCTTCGTATACAAAATTTTCAACTTGTAGAAATCGATGAAAGTTTTCCAAAATATATACAAGAAAACATTCAGTATTATAGGGATCTAAATTTCATAGATAATGAAAATGGACATTATTATTAATTATTATACCTTCAATAGAAAATTAATAGATGGATTGATGTTAAGTTGGTGAATATATTCTGTGAATTTTATAAGATTTTCCTATTGCAAAAATCTTTTCAAGTTTTATCCTAGAATGCAATTCTTAAATTTTTAAAATCAGGAGTTGCTATGAAAATCTATTGTTTTTTGTTAGCGATGCTATTTACCTCAGTGGCATTTGCTGGCAAAAATCTTATTCCGGATAATGAACCCACTCCAATGCAATCATTGCGTTGGAAAGGATTTAATGTAGGTATAAATCCCGGTATTTTAAAAAATAAAACTAGAGGCAAAGTCGATCCAAATGATGCTTTAGGACCCCTGCCAGGAAGAAGTGATTCTTGGGGTTATGATAACTATGGATTTACTGTTGGAGCTCAAGTAGGCTATAAGTATCAATGGAGTTTCTTAGTATTAGGATTAGAGACAGATTTTAATTATTCTTCATTAAGTAGGAGTCATAATTATACAGGTTATAACACTACAGACGGTACTATTACTGATACTATAAAGCATGAAATGTATTGGTATGGAACCCTTCGCCCTATTTTCGGATTTTGTTTTAAACATGTATTTATTTATGGAACAGGTGGCTTTTCATATGGTCAGATTAAATCAACAGCGGAATATATAATTCTAGCAGATCCCTATAGAGGGTCATTAAATACAACTAAACCTGGATGGAATGTAGGCGGTGGTATTGAATTCGTATTAATAAAAATGTTATCTCTAAATGCTCAATATTTGTTTGTTGATTTAAGAAACATTACTTACAGAGCAACTGATACAACTGGTACATATCCTACATATAATTTTATTGTTAAATTAAACAATAAATTTAATTGTATAAGACTAGCGTTAAACTATATGTTTTAATATCTAATAGCTCTTTGGAATCTCCAAAGAGCTATTTAATCTTGCAATTATTTTCCCAGATCAATTAATAGAAAAATATGTAAAGAGGAGTTTTTTATGGATATAATAGGAGCAGGATTAGTTCTTGTAGCTATAGGTTGGCTTATCCAACTTGCTTATTTGATTAGAGGGAATAAGGAAATTCAACCTTTATTTATTGTTTTTTATTTAGTAGGGGTTAGTTTTTTAGTAGTTAATAACTATTTAAAACATGGGATTATTGGAGCTATTTTTGAAATCTCCACATTAATTACATCTGCTGTAGTATTAGTTGCTATCTTGGTTAGAAGAAAAACTGATAGTTAATAATCTGTTGGATTATAATAACAACGCAGTTCTTTCATCTTACCATTTTCCCATTCTATGAAATCAACACCAAATAGTGTTGTTTCATCCATGGTGATTTTAAATTCTAAAATAACGATGTTTTTGTCTTGATAACTTTTTATAACTTCATAAATTAATATTTTGAAATTGCTCAGATAAAATTGAAACAACATTTGTTTTACCTTCTATCCATTTTAGCTTTGGATCAAAGAGCTTAAAATCATCATGAAGTAGATTTCCAATTGCTTTTGCATCTTTTTGAGTAAAATATATGGCGAACTGGTTTGATAGTTTTTCTATTTTCACATCTAATAATTCTTCCATGATATTTCCTTTGTTTTGAGGGTATATTTTGCATGTTAATAACATTGAGCATAAACATATTATTATACGTAATTTCATAAATATCCTTAAATTATTTTTATTCGCTTTTTTGAAAATGTGCTATTGGTTAAACCCTTGCATAAACCATTTCTGCGCCGCTTTTTTCAGTAATACTATCATTGAATTTGCTAACCCACTTCTGCATTTCAGGAATTTTATCGTCAAGATCCATAACTACTTGGCCACATTGCAAAGAGCCTTGTTCTCTATTCATGGTAAATAAAGTTGCTCCAATTAATTTTGCTTGAACATAGTAACCAGCAAATTTACAATTACCTCTTTTTACTTTTTCTATTATTTTTGCTGGGTCAAAGAGCCATGCATTTTCATGATCTGCAGGCAATTCACCTAGGGCTTTTTTATAGATTTCAGTTAATCTCTGAGCACATTGTTTAATATCATCTGATCTTTCTTCAGCACTATCTTGAATATCCTCAATCAAAGTTAATGTTACTACTCTACATTTGTCATCTAATGGATAAAATTTCTCTACTGAACTAGCACTTGGCCATTGAATACCTTTTGTTTCACCTCTGTGATCTCTACTGTTTGTTTGATGGATTGCAGTCATTTTTTTCTCCTTTTTTTGGTTAATTTAAAAATAGGCAATAAAGTAGTAGTTTATAAGAAAATTTGTCAAAGGTTTTTAATGGTGTTTTTCATAGATCCTAAAGAAGGTTAAGTGTAATTGATTTAAAAGTAATTAATAACAAGTAATTATGCAAGAGTTTGAAAAAATTAATTCTTTTTCAATAAATCTTTTATAAGTATTATCGAGTAAAGAGTATCTTTATGAGTGTTTTAGCAGATTTTAACAATATAAAAAGTTCTATTTTCTCGACATTAACATCTGTTGATAGTTCGCAAATTTTTATGTTTACAAAAAAAGAAACTGTAAACGAAGGAGAGCAATTATATAAAAAAGATCAAAAGATTGATAAGTTATATATAGTTTTAGAAGGAGGGATAGATTTAAAAGTAGATGGCAAAGTATTCGATGAAGTCAATAAAGGATGTGTTGGAGAAGAATTTGTTATAGGAGATGAGTCTTATCGTTTTGATGCTGTAGCCAAAGCAAATACTAGTGTTTTATCTATAGAAAAAGACATTTTACTTTCCATAATCGAGAGAAATTATTCCTTTAAACAGGCTTTAATTGAAAGCTTGTTATTACACATCTCAAAAATATCAGAAAAAAAAGAAGAAGAAAAAAAGGAAAAGAAAAGAAACCTTATTTGGCCTATTATTGGTTGGGTTTTAACTCTAATTCTACCTTTTGTTGTATATTACCTTTTGAAAGATTCATATGTTTCGTGGGAAGGAAAAAACGTTCTTTACTTGCTCGTTGTTTGCTGTATTATGTGGATATTTTCCCTAGTTCCATATTTCGTTCCTGCAGTCATTTTGTTATTTGGTGTTTCTGTTTTAAAGATAGCCCCTTTATCTGTTACTCTATCGGGATTTTCTTCAATTAGTTTTTTGATGGTGCTAAGTATATTTGCTATAGGAACAGCCTTGATGGAATCTAATGTTTTTTATAGATTTATGCTTTTTTTATATCGAGTTTTCCCTGTAAGTAAATATACAAACGCTCTAATCATCTTAATTATTTCATTATTATTAGCTATTGTTATTCCTGCCTATCTTGGAAGACTAGTGATAATTAGTTCTTTGGCTGTTGAAATGAATAACCTTATGCATTTACCAAAAAATGGTAAAGAAATAACCCTATTAGCGATCATTCCGGTATATTTCAGTATTTCTAATCTTTTTTTAACTAGCTCATATTTTAATTTTGTAATTTTAAGCTTTTTTTCAACTCAAGAAGCCGAGCAATGTACATGGCTTTATTGGGCATTTTCTGCATCACCCGTAATACTTGTATTAGTAATTTTTGCTTGTTTATCGATTTATTTTGTATTTAGAAAATTAGATTCTAAAGTTCCTCATGAAGTAATCAAAAAACAGATGAAAGAAAAAGTAAAAGTATTAGGCCGTATGACCTTTAAAGAAGGGATGGTAATAATAGGACTATGTGTCTTTGTGTTAGGGATAGTAACAACGCCGATGTTTAGAATACATCCAGTATGGATTATATTTTTTATCTTATACATGTTTATGGTAGTGAAATTATTAACAGGGAAGCTGTTTCAAAGTAAAATTAAATGGTCTTTTGTTTTGTTAATAGGATTAATTATCGGGGTTGTTCGTACATTAGAATATGTTGGTGTAATGGCTGATGTAATCAAGTATATGTCATTTATTGGCGATTTGATGAAAAATAACTTTTATATATTTGTAATAGTATTAGTAAGTATTGTAGTTGTTGCTAAAATAATTGTTCCCCTGATAATCGTTCAATTAGTTCTGCTTATTATTTTAATGCCTTTATGTACCGTGATAAATATTAGTCAATGGCTTATAGCTTTTCTTATTTTGCAAGCTATAAATATAGAGTTAATGATTCCAGCATCTATGAATTATAATTACTTATTATCGTTTATGAAAGATAAAGGCGGTATAAGCAAAAAGTTTTTTGTATCATATAATTATATTTATGCTGTTATTGCTATTGTTGCAATATGTGTTTCTATGCCTTTTTGGAAATGGTTGGGGTATTTTTGATATATGGATATGATTGAAATTGTTGATACCCTAAAAGCTAGTGATGTTTTTTCTGCTTGTTCAGCAATTGAAATGTCTAGACTTATGTCATTTGTAGAAATAATAAAATTAAAAAAAGGGGATTATTTATATAAACAAAGTGAAAAAGCAGAAAAATATTTTTTCATTATAAAAGGGAAAATTAGTCTAAAAAAAGATAGTAAAGAAGAATGCTTAGTAGACAAAGGATTTGTGGGAGAGGAGGGAGTAATAGGCCCTTATAAATTTGATGCCGAAGCTTTAGAAGATATGGAAATAGTAGCATTAGCAAATAATGCTTTTGAGACTGTCTTTGAAGACAAAGAAGCTGTTTTGGATAAACTCTACCAATCTTTTTTAAATAGTTTTTCATTTCAAAAAAAGGAAATAGAAGAAAAAAAAGATGAGCCTATAACAAAAAAATCCTTAACTAAGACAATTGTACGTTGGTCATTAGCTGTTATTGTACCAACTATTGTTGCTATTATTTTACCGAAAGACCTTTCTTGGGGTGTATATTATTTTTCAGTGATAACAACTGTAATGATAATGCTATGGATTTTTGATTTAATGCCATTTTATCTACCTATGTTTATGCTTTTATTGGCAACAGCGGTATTACAAATTGTACCTTATGAAGTAATAGCCAAGGGCCTTGCTTCTAGTGGTTTTTTATTGGCAATAAGCCTTTGGGGTCTTGCTATAATAATTTTTGATTCTCTTTTGTTTTACAGAGTGTTTTTGTGGATAATAAAGATATTACCTAAAAGCTTTACACTATACCTATTATCACTTCTTTTTATTAATATATTTATGACTCCTTTTGTTCCTATATCATCATTGAGGTATAGAATATTACAGTTTTTAGAAAATGAAATATCTAAAGTTTTAAAATTAGAGTCATCAGATGGTAAATTAGCGATTATTGTCAGCATTTTTTTTAGATTCGGTCCGTTTTTCCTAACAGGAACTATCGGTTGTTTTATGATATATGCATTAATTCCTCAATCTGATAGGTACTTGTTTACGTGGGATTATTGGCTCTATTGTACAGTAGTTGTATTTGGGCTTTCTTTACTTTTATTGATAGTGATAATTGTTATTTTAACTAGAAATGTAAAAATAGATGATAAGTTAAAAATAATGACAAAAGAGCAGTTAAAGGTATTAGGAAGAATAAAAGGATATGAGCTGTTTTCATTAACAGGGATAGCAGTATTTATAGTTGGTATTATCGTTATCGATATTAATCATTATGATGTTTCTTTAGTTTGTTTTGGGCTATTGATGTTTTTATTGCTATCGGGAATTTTAAATGCAACAGTATATGAAACTAAAGTCAATTGGACGCTATTGCTATATTTAGGGATTGCTATTGGTTTTATTGAAGTTTTTTCTTATTTGCAGATGCCACATCTTCTTATGGGAGATTTTTTACAAACATGTTCAATGATGGTTAAAAATAATATCTATTTATTTATAGCCATTTTGGTTGTTATTTCTGCTGTTTTAAATTTGTTGTTTTATCCAATTGTTCAATTTACCATTTTATTATGTTTCTTAGCGCCTATAGCTTCGGTATCGCATGTAGATTTTTGGGTAATTGCTGTTGTTGCTTTAATTTGCACGAGATTGTATTGGCCTTTGTTGTATAACCCATATTTTAAATATATCAAAAAACTACTGTTTCAAAATATAGAGGTTAACAACAAAAAATTTGTGGTAATAAATTTATGTTTTAATTTTATTGTGATATTAGGAATTTATATTTCTATATCATTTTGGAAAATGATTGGGTTAATGTGAAAAAAGTAAATTTTGTTTTTAGTTTGGTATTCATAGCAATATTTTTTACATATATTGCTTATGTTAATCTTAATAGACCTAGGATATATGTTATATATAGCTTTGATGAAGATTTTGTCTGGGAAAAAAATATTGAATTAGGCTTAAAAAAAGTTTTCGAAAAACATATTAATTATCTCACTAGAAAATTTTATTTAAGAACACAATATGTAGCTGATGAGAAAAATGAATCTAAAATGTCAGCTAGAGCTGTCTATTTAATACAACAATGGAAACCAGATGTAGTTGTATTAGTTGATGACAAAGCACAAAAATTAGTAGGGTCACATTTAATTAATAACCCTAAAATAAAAGTTGTCTTTGCATCGGTAGCAGCGCCAATTCAAGATTATCATTATAGATTAGCAAAAAATGTCACTGGAGTTAAACAAGAATTGCCACTAGAGTCATTTGAAGCAATGGTAGATAAAATTTCGCCTAGTAGACCTAAGACTTTTACATATTTATATGATAAGGAATATTCCTCATGGGTTTTTAGAGATCAATTAAAAAATCATAAGTGGAGGGATTTGCAAATTGTAAATTACGTTCAGTGTGACGATATAAAAGGACTAACAAAAGCAATTAAAGAAGCAGAAAAAAATAGCAGTTATTTATTAGTTTCAATTTTTTCTGCAATAAAAAAAGATGATACTTCTAAAAGGTTTTTAACAATAAATGAAGTGAATGAATGGTTAGCGAAAAATTCACCAATACCTCTATTTAGCTTAGCAGAAAGAATGGGTCCTATAACTTTTGGGAATTCTCCATTAGAACAAGGGTTAAATGCAGGGGATATAATAGAAAAAATTGTTACTTACAATATCCCTATAAGTAAAATTCCTATAAGAACGTCTAAATGGTTTACAATAGTAATAAATAAAAGACAGTGTAAGGAATATGATATTAATATCCCTGAAATTTATTACAACTTTGCTCATGTAACAGATACATTATTTTATCATTAAGAAGTTGGAATAATCTTCACTGTATGAACAGATGGTTCGCAATCACTGCAAGGGGTGAATTCCCATTCTAAAGGATTAATATTTGTTAGATTATAATCACAAGCAGCAAAGTGGTAATTTGAAGCGTATGTTACTTTATTTGCTATATTAGCAACATCATAAGCAATGCTATCATCTTCATATAATGCTGTAGAGCAACTTTCTAAAGAAATTATACAATTTGGATCTAATGGTTTAAAAAAATCTTCTGAAATTGTGTTTTTTTCTATCTCTGTATGATTTAATCCATGAGATATACACATTCCATCAGGATCTCCATGTGCTCTAATCATTAGTCCTGTTACTTTCCCTGTTTCTCCAGCTAGTTGTATTTCTTTTTTTGCTTCATCAACTGATGTAACAATTGAAAACTTAACATCAAAACGTTCATTTAGCTTAGAAAGATCTTTTAAGAAATTTCCCTTATTTGGATCTAAACCTTCATTTGGGTCATAAGCAGCAGATAGTATCAAAAATTTTTCTCTATCATCATCTTTTGAAAATTCTAAATATTCCTTTCCTAAAGATTCTTTAATGGCATCTGTATAATTCCATTTTACATTAAGCATGTTAATTTCAATATTCAGAAGAGCGCATCGCAATATTAATATTAATACGTATATCAATGATTCACATATATGACCTTCTTTCGTTTCTTTTATAAAGTGGTAGAAGTTGATAGTTATTTGCGATATTAGCGATATAATAATAAGTTCTAATGAACCGTAAAATATGAGAACAAAATATATCGAGTTATTTGCTAAGTATAATAGGTTTTCTAAAGCTAAAGAATATTCCTTTGATGAAAGATTTTGTATTATATTATGTAAATTTATCAAAATATCTTGACCACTTGTTATTACTATTCCAAGTGGATGATAAAAAATTGTTGAGACAAGAGCATAAATTGCAATTATTGTTAAAATAAGCTCTTTAGATAGTTTTAAATAATCTTTATGTTGATTGTAAAATAGCGATTTTACATAAGAAATACTTCTAGTAGTCCCTGTTAATAAAGATATTTTTCTGCTATGCAATTTGTTAATTGCTAATAGCTGCAAAGCAACAATAGCAACATTTTGAAGTCGATTTATCGTTTTATTTTCAACCTCAACGACATCATTTTTATATTGCCTATGTAAATAAATAGGTTTTATAGAATTAATTGCAGTACTCATAATAATTTCTTTGAAATAATCATCAATTATCTCAAATCTGATAATTTCAAAATACTAAATAAAAAAATCTAATCAATTAAAGATTTTAGTTTTCTTGGATAGCTATTTTAAGATTGTTAGTTAAATATCTCATTGATGGATAGCTTAAAGGTTTTTTAATGTTTGCTATAAGAATATTAATAAAAAACTTTATAATAGAGGTGTCGTTTGCATCTCTTGGAATGTAATGCATATGCACGTGAGAAACTGTTTGTCCTACTGACTTTCCATTTTTCTGCATGATTACATAAGAATTTGTTTTAAATGCTTTTTGAACAGCTATATTAACCTTTTTTATAGCTTCATGCATTTTTGATATTTCTTCGGTTGATAATTCTTCGAATCTCTTGATATGTCTTTTTGGTATAATTAGACAATGTCCTTCTGTAATGGGTTTATGAGAATATATTGCTACAATACTGTCATCTTCATAAAATTTTTGGTAGTTTAGAATGGTTTTATCACAAAATGGACACTCATCAAAAGAGGGATTTTTCAGATCCAAAAAGAAAAAACAATAAAGTATTATCAATAATACTAAAGAAGTGAAAAATCCTAAAAAAAGCTTCTTAATCATAGTTTTTTAAAATCCAATACCGCCTGATAAAATAAAAAAAGCGGGAAAAATATAGTCAATTTGTAAAAATGGTTTTGTTTTATATACTTCAAATCCTTGTCCTAGCGTAAGAATAGGAATAGGAATGAATAAGTCTGATTTTGAAAAAGACTTAAAAGGTATTAGAGCATTTACCGCTGTACCTATCCCAATATATGAATTTTCGTCTTTGAAAGGGTAATTTAAATATGATGCTTTGATTAAAATTGTATCTATATCCTTAAACTCACTTAAAGACTCAAATGGAATTGAATGAAGTGAAATATCGAATCCTTGCGTATTATTATGATAACGATATCCAAGACCCATCATCAAACAACAGGGAATTATATTTTTTGGAGGCAAGAAAAGAGTTAATACTTCAGGTTGGCAATAAAATGTATGAGTGCTTTGTTTTGTAAAATCTTCTGTTTTTTCAAAGCAAAATACTAAAGATGGAATAGTAAGTATTAAAAGCAGTAATTTTTTCATATTTAAATCCTCCATTTTATTTGAGGAACAGCAATTATACTTTTGTTAAACATTATTAGTCAATATTAAGCGGTTTGTTAATAATATTAATTAATTGAAAAGGCGAATTAATTTGTAATTAAAACAGAACAGGTATTGATAGAATTAGCACAAGAAAAAAAGCAGCCTAGATATTAGTCTAGACTGCTTTTGTTGTATTGTTCTAGATAAATTGATTTGTTTAAAATCCTATTCCATAAGAAACAACGCCGGATCTAGGATAAATGTAGTCAATTTGAATAAACGTTTTTGCTTTTGATGTTTCGAATTCACGTCCTAATGTAAAAGTAAAAGGCATTTTTTTTAGTTTAGTAGGTTCTGGTATGATACCAGCTCCGACATAGGTTTTATTGTCTTTGAATGGATAGTTGAGATACGATAATTTTGGAAAAATTTTAATATTAAGACTATTGGTATGATGAAGATATTCGGCAGCAGCATGAATAGAAATATCTAACCCATGGTTATTTTTATGATAACGATATCCTATTCCCATTCCCGGTGAAACATTTCTTAGCAAAATCATTTCAGATTGAGTATACAAATAATGATTGCTTTGCTTTTTTAAATCATCTATTTTTTCATTGCAAAATACCAATGCTGGCAGAGC
>CAYUWE010000010.1:0-13085 GCA_964448255.1 uncultured bacterium
AAGGGTTTGAATTATTTAATAGGGTAAAAGTATTAATAGCGCCAGATTGGAAAAGGATATATGTCAGAAGCTCTAAACCTTTTTTCAATTTATCTTTTTGCAACAAGAAAAGTATATAGATTGCAATTAGCTATTCCAGATTATCATAGAGCTTCTATAGCGATAGCTCAAAAATGCGGCTATACTTTTGAAGGAATTATTAGGCAAGCTATGTTTGCTAGAGGAAAATATATCGATCTTTGTTTATATTCATTATTAAGAACTGAATGTAAAAACATTGAAAGATTATTTTAACAATGGAAGAAGTATTCGACCGTAAAACTAAAAAAATACAAAAAGAAATTGCGTATGGTGAAAAATGGATAAAATTACTTTATTCAAGTAATTTCTTTTTAATAAAATTTTTCCTCTATTGCATTACAAAATTTTCATTTTTTTCAAAACTTTATGGGATTTTTCAAAAAACTAAAATTTCCAAAAAAAAAATTGTGCCTTTTGTAAAGGAATATGATATTGATGTTGAAGAATTTGAAAAAACAATTGAAGAGTTTACTTCTTTTAATGATTTTTTTATTCGAAAGTTAAAAAGTGATACTAGACCAATTGAAAAAGATCCATTAATAGCAAGTCTTCCTGTTGATGGAAGATATTTAGTATTTCAAGATATATCAACAGCGGATGGATTTTTTGTTAAGGGTAAAAAATTTCAGTTAAACGAATTATTAAATGATGATGTTTTAGCGAAAGATTATGAAAATGGATCGATGGTATTAGCTAGATTAAGCCCATCTGATTATCACCGTTTTCATTTCCCCATTTCTTGCATAGCAAATAAAGCAAGATTAATTAATGGAACTTATTTTTCTGTTAATCCTATGGCTCTAAGAAAAAATATTTCTATTTTATCAGAGAATAAGAGGATGTTAACGGTTTTAACATCTGAAATATTTGGAAATGTATTATGTGTAGAAATTGGAGCTACAAATGTAGGTTCTATTACTCAAACTTATATTCCAGGTAAAACATACAATAAAGGTGGTGAAAAGGGATTTTTTTCTTTTGGAGGGTCTAGTTGTATTCTTTTATTCGAAAAAAGGGAAAATACATTTTGATACAGATTTACTAGAATATTCTAATAAAAAAATAGAGACAAAAGCACAATTCGGCAAAAGTTTGGGTAAAGCTACTTATGCTTATGTAAATATGAACAAATAGGGCATTTATCTATTTTATGTCCTCTCGCAGTACAATATTTTCTAGCAAAATGTATTATCTGAAGATGCAATTTAATCCATTTATTTTTAGGGAAAAGAGCTTTTAAATCCTCTTCTGTTTTTTTTATCGTTTTAGCTTTAGTAAGCCCCCAACGATGAGAACACCTATATATATGAGTATCTACTGGAAAAGCAGGTTTGTGAAAAGCATGAGCCATCACAACAGATGCCGTTTTATGACCAACGCCAGGAAGAGACTCTAATTCTTCAAAGGTATTTGGTACTTTTGAGTTATATTTTTCTACAAGTATTTTTGAGAGTTTATGTATAGCTTTTGCTTTTGCTGGAGCGAGGCCATAAGGCCGTATGGTAGCTTCAATAGTTGAAATAGGCAATTGAGCCATTTTTTTTGGAGTATTTGCTTTTTTAAAAAGTAGCGGCGCAATTTCATTAACCTTAGCATCAGTTCCTCTAGCAGATAGTAACACCGCAATCAAAAATGTATATTTGCTTTTATGAGTTAGAGGGATTTTTGGATGAGGAAAGTATTTGTTTAATATTTTTATAATGGCTTTAGCTTTATCTTTTTTATCCATTATTTTCCTATGCAAAATTTTGAAAATATTTTTGTTAAAATATCTTCATTAATATTTATTCCAATAATAGAGTTAAGCTCTTCAAGTGATGCTTTCATATCTATTGAAATTAATTCAGGGGAAATACCTTTTTTAAATCCTTGTAAAACTGTTTCACAATACTTAATAGCTTCTTCAAGTGCTAATTTATGTCTTTGTTTTGTTATCATAACTTCTTCTTTTGAAGGATAGCCATTTTGCCAGATTAATTTTTCAATTTCTTCTTTAAGTTTATCTATACCTTCTTTTGTTTTTGCTGAAAGGAAAATCTTTTTGTTTGAGCTGTTTTTTTTCTCATTTATTAGATCTAATTTATTCCATAAAATTATTGTTTTTTCTTTTGGGCATAATTTTAATAATTCTTGATCTAATGAATTTTCTGTTAGATCGAACATGAGTAGTACTATATCTGCTTTTTTTATTGTTTCTTTGGTTCTATTTATCCCTTCTTTTTCTATTAATTCTTTTGTTTTTCTTATTCCCGCTGTGTCTATTATTTTAAAATGTAGATCGTTAATATAAATATTTTCTTCTATGCTATCTCTTGTTGTTCCTGCTATCGGTGTTACTATAGCTCGGTTTTTGTTTAGAAGAGCATTCATTAAGCTAGATTTACCAACATTAGGAGGTCCTACAATTGCTAGAGTTAACCCTTCAAATATTATTTTACCGTCATAGAAGGTTTTACTCAGTTTTTGCATTTTTTCAATTATTTCTTCTAATGAAAATTTTATATTTTTTTGAATGATTAAAAATTTCAATGTCTTCTTCTGGAAAATCTATCCATGCTTCTATTGTTGCAGCGATATTAGTTAATTCATTTTGAAAGGCAAGAACTTTATGTGATAATGCTCCTTCTAGGTGATTTTCTGCTGCTATATGTGCTAACTCAGTTTTTGCAGAGATTAATTCTTGCACAGCTTCTGCTTGTACAAGATCAATTTTTTTATTTTTAAAGGCTCTAAATGTAAATTCTCCAGGGTAAGCTAATCTAGCTCCTTTTTCTAAGGCCCTTTGTAAAATTTTTTTTGTTATATAAATACCACCATGACATTGTATTTCTACACAATCTTCTCCTGTATAGGAATATGGATTTTTCATGATTAAAACTATTACCGAATCTATTAATTCTTTATTTCTCCCTAATATTTTCCCATGGAAAATAGAGTGATTTTTTTTAATTTCTATATTTTTCGAAAAAATATTTTTTATAATGTTTATGGCTTTCTTCCCAGAAAGGCGAACAATTGCTATGGCTCCTTCTCCTGGAGGGGTAGCTATTGCTGTGATAGTATCATCAATATCTTTAAGATAGTTCATAATAATTTCTCATTTTATGCTGCTTATTATAAGCAAAAAATAAGAAAAAGTAACCTTTTTATATCTTGCTAAGGGCAAGACTAATAAGTATAGCTGGATTATCTGTGTTATTTTCTTTGCTTGCTATATCTACAGCTTTTCTAGCTTTTATTGGATGGTATCCTAGGTTAATTAAAGCTCTTATAGCATCGGAAACTGCAGGGTTAGAATTATTTTTATTGCTTTTTGCTGAAGATAGTTTTTCAAATAATTTATGTTTGTCTTTCATCTCAATGATTAATCTTTCTGCCGTTTTTTTACCAATACCTGGGACTTTACATATTATCCTAAAATCATTTTCTATAATGGCTTGTTGAAAATTGCTAATACCTAAGTGTCCAATTAAGCAGATTGCAGTTTTTGGACCTATACCATTAACTGAACGAAGAGATTCAAATAGATCTCTTTCTTCAATAGAAAAAAATCCATAAAGTATATGAGCATCTTCTCTTACTATATAAGAAGTATATAAAAGGATCTCTTTGCCAGGTATTGCTTCAGAATAAGCATTTATCGGAATGAATAATTTGTATCCAATTCCATTTGCTTCTACAATTGCTTGAATTGGATCAATGTTAATTAGTGTACCTTTGATATATTCGAACATATTTATTCCTTTAGTGTTGTGGTATGTGCATGGCAAATTGCTAACGCAAGAGCATCTGCTGCATCTTCTGGATGGGGAGGATGAGGTAATTTTAATAGTGTTTGGATCATTTTTTGCACTTGCACTTTGCTTGCTTTCCCATTTCCAACAACGGCTTGTTTTGCTTTTTTTGGTGCATATTCAAATATAGCGATATTATTTTTTGCTGCAGCGAGTATAACCATCCCTCTTGCCATTCCTAGTTTTATTGCACTTTGAACATTTTTTTTTACAAATTGTGTTTCTACAGCTATTGCTGTTGGAGAATATTTTTTTATAATTTTTTCTAAACTTTCGTAAATAATTAAATATCTCTTTTCTAATGGTAGTTTTGGTGGAGGGCGTATACATCCATAATCAATAGCAACAACTTCAGAATTATCAGTGTTAATAATTCCATATCCAGTTATTCGAGTGCCTGGGTCTATGCCTAAAATTAGATTTGCATTATCAATTTTTTTTTCTGTAGCCATCAAATTATACTAATACTTTTTTATCACCATTACAGATTTTTTTTTTAAAAGGTAGTATTCTTACTATAAACCTTTCCTTTTTTTCTGTTTTTTCGTGTAATTATTTGCATGAGTAAAGATATTGCAATTTCAGATCCCAAAAATATTATTATTCGAATGCCTAATTGGGTAGGTGATTTAGTAATGTCAACAGCGATAATAGTTGATGTGAAAAAGAAATATCCAAATAGCAAAATCACTGTTTTGTGTAAGCATTCAACTAAGGCATTATTAGAAAACAACCCAAATGTTGATGAAATTTTATCATTTAAGAAATCTTTTTTATTTTTTTTAAAAAAAGAAGGAAGACGAATTATTCGTTTAATAAAAGAAAAAAAATATGATTTAGGAATTCTATTAACTAATTCATTTTCTTCAGCTTACTTATTTTTTTTCGGGAAAGTAAAATTTAAGATTGGGTTTAAATCTTATTTTAGAAATTTTTTTCTAGATCATGCATTACCCTTGCCAAAAGATAAATTTTCAAAGCATTTTATAAAGACTTATCAGCAGTTAATTGGACTATATAATTCATCATCACTTCCAGAAATATCTATTGGGAAAAATGATAAAGAAAAAACTAGAGAATTGCTTATAGCAAAGGGATACAAAGACAAACAAATATTGATAGGAATACATCCTGGTGCAACATATGGCAAAGCAAAATGTTGGTTGCCAAATCGATTTTATGAAGTAGCAAAAAAATTATCTGAAAAAAATAACATCACAATAGTTTTTTTAGGGGATAACTCGCAGTCATTGTTGATTAAAGAAATATGTAAAAACCTACCACCTAGGGTAATAGATTTATCAGGCAAAACTTCATTAAAAGAATTGATAAGTATCATTAGTAATTGTGATGTTGTAGTAACAAATGACAGTGGACCTATGCATATAGCTTCGGCTTTAAATATTCCTTTAGTAGCTTTATTTGGTTCTACTTCGAGTGTTATGACAGGACCATATAATGGGGGAATAGTGATTAATAAAAATGTAAAATGTTCTCCTTGTTTTAAAAGGAAATGCCCAAAAGATTTTATTTGTATGAAAAAAATTACTGCTAATGAAGTCTATGATGAAATATTGAAATTACTTGAAAATAAAAATGTTTAAGAAATTTATTCGTTTAATCGAGCCTAATCCGCTTGACAGAATGTTAAAAAAAGCTAAAAGAAAAAATGCTAATAATATTCTTTTGGCGTGGAATAGGGGCGTTGGTGATATAGCTCTTGGTTTATATGCAATTGTTCAAAGAATAAAAGAATTTATTCCAAATGCTGATGTAACATTTCTTATTAGGAAAGATTTGCAAGAAGGGTTTGAATTATTTAATAGGGTAAAAGTATTAATAGCGCCAGATTGGAAAAGAGCAAAACTATATAATGTATACGATACGTTAAATAGCATTTCAGTATCCCCAAATAATTTTGATTTGATTATTCCTTGGCCTGACCCTACATATTGGGTGAAATGGCAAAGGGGGAAAATTATTCCAAAATTGAAATGGAAAAAAACTTTTGAAAATAGATATCAAAATGACTTTTCTATTCCTAAAGATAAATTAATTGTTGGTATTCAGCCTGATGTAGAAACAAATTATGGATTATGGAGGAATTGGCCAAAAAATCATTGGGAGGAACTTTTTTCAAAATTAGAAAAAAACAATATATTTGTAATGCTTTTTGGAATGGATGATAAAGTTAAATTTCTACAGGAAAATATCATAGATTTAAGAGGAAAAACAAAATTAATTCAGTTGATAGATCTAATAAAAAAATATTGTTTTTCTCTTGTTTTGCCGGATTCTGGGATTTTATCAATGATTTATTACCTTGATGTTACTTTTCCAATAAATGTTCTTTCTCTTTGGGCTGACCCGAATAATGGTATTCTAAAACAAAATGTGTCTTCTCCAAATTTGCTTTTAAAACACTATGCTTTTATTGGAGAAAATAAAAATTTATCTACTGTAACTGTTGATGATGTAGTATTAAAGATACTATCCTTAGCAAAGGAGAAAGTAAATGGATGAAAAAATATTTTCTCTTTTAAAGCATTTTCAGCAAATGCATTTATATGAAGATGTAAAAAAATTATCTAATAGATGCAAAGAAAATTTATTAAATCAATTAGAGGCGTTTCATTTAAATACTTATGAAATACAGAAAGAAGCTAAATCATCAGAAATACGAGAAAATATCTGTCCGTTAACACAATGTGAATTCCCTAATCATAAAGATAAAATGGCAGCTGAAGATTATTTAGCTAATGGAAAAATAGGATTGTTGGTTTCAGCAGGAGGAGAAGGATCTAGGTTAGGTGGAAATAATCCAAAAGGGATGTTTCCGATCTCCGTTATAAAAAAGAAAACATTATTTCAATTGTTATGTGAAAAAATTGTGGCAGCACAGAAGAAATACAACACGCAATTTTATTGTGCTATTATGATTTCACCAATCAATAAAGAAGCTATTTTAACTTATTTTCATAAGAATAAATTTTTTGGATTAGAAGAAAAGCAATTTCTTTTTTTTACTCAGCCGATGATGCCATATATGGATGATGATAGTAAATGGAAGATGGATGATTTTGGTAAAATAGTATGCGGCCCTGATGGCAATGGAAGTATTTTCGCATCATTTTATGAAAGTGATCTGTTTAATATTTTCTTATCGAAAGGTATTGAAATGGTAAATGTCTTTTCTATTGACAATCCATTAATAGATCCATTTGATACAGAACTAATAGGATATCATTGTAAAGAGAATAAGCAAGTAACTATAAGAGCAATTAAAAGGGATGATAATGATACTGGATTGATTGTGAATAATAATGGGAAAATTGAAATTGTTGAATATATTGAACTAAATCCTAATGAAGTTATAGATAATGCTTTTGCATATACTGGGAATTTTATAGTTAGTATTTCTTTAATTGAGGATATTGCTAAAAAATTAGAGAAGTTTTTCTCTCTTCATAAGGTTAAAAAAAAGAAAAAATTTTGCATTTCTAATAAAGAGAGTGAGGAAGAACTGTGGAAGTTTGAAAGGTGGATATTTGATTTTTTCCCATATGTTGGAGAAATAGGGGTATTATGTTTTTTGAAAAATACCTTTTCCCCTTTAAAGAGTTTTTATGGAAAAAATGGGGTAGATGCTGTAAAAAAAGCATTGCTAGAAAAAGATAGACAAGTATTTTTTTCTTTAACAGGAACTTATCTAATAGATAAGACATTTGAATTATCAATGGATTTTCATTATCCAACTGATAAATTAATTTGTAATTGCAAAAATAAAAATATTTTAAAAGGCGAATATATTACATCAGAGTGAAAAAAATTTCTGATAAAAATCAAAAAGTGAGAGAAATAATGAAGATAGGATATTTAGGAACAGGAGCCTGGGGAACGGCATTAGCTGTAACTTTAATTGATAATGGTCATGAAGTAATAGCGTGGGATAGGGATTTAGAATTATTAAATCTATTAGAAAAAAATCATAGACACCCCCACTTATTAGATTTTGTAGTTTCAGATAAGATAAAATATGTAAAAACAATAGAAGAAGTATTAACTTCTGATATTGATGTAATAATTGAGAGTGTTACTTCTAGTGGAATACGTCCTGTCTTTAAGCAAATAAAAGAAATAAGAAAAAATAATCTTGTTCCTATCATTATCACTTCAAAAGGAATAGAACAAAAAACGCAAATGCTTTTTCCAGAGATAGCAGAAGAAATTTTTGGAAAAGAAAATAATAATCTTATTGGGTGTGTTAGTGGTCCTAGTTATGCTGACGAAGTGATAAAAAAAATGCCTACAACTGTAATAGGGGCATCTACCGATCCAGATTTGATACAATTTATTTCTAAAATTTTTAATGGGGAATATTTCCATGTGTATCCAAATGATGATATTTTGGGCGTAGCATTTGGTGGGGCAATGAAAAATGTAATAACTATTGCTTGCGCTATTTCAGATGGATTGGGTTTTGGTGTTAATACTAAAGCAGCATTAATGACATTAGGACTAGATGAAATGAAAAGGTTATGTGGTGCTAAAGGTTGTAATCCTGAGACTCTTAATGGCTTAGCTGGATTAGGGGACTTATTTTTAACTTGTACTTCTACTTTAAGTAGGAACTATAGATTTGGAAGACTAATTGCTAAGGGATTGGATATTGATGAAGCAAAAAGAGAAATTGATATGGCTGTTGAAGGATTATATAGTTGTATTTCTGCATATGAATTAGCGAAAAAAAATAAGATTATTACTCCAATAATAGAAACTGTAAATGCGATTTTATATGATAAATCTCTGCCGGAAAAAGCAATTCGTGTGTTGTTTAAAAAAATTATTACAGAAGAAGGGTAAAAAATGGAAGGCATCAAAGTAATCTCTTCAAGAGAGATGAAAAGAATCGAGAAAATGGCGTTTGATGAAGGCATTAGTGAAGAGAAATTAATGCTTGCAGCAGGAGAAAAAGTTGCCATTTCTTCTATTAAGCATATAGAAAATAAAAAAATTGCAAAAAAAGTATTGTTACTTGTTGGAAGAGGGAATAATGGCGCTGATGCTTATGTAGCTGGAATTATTTTATTGAAAAAAGGATATCAAGTAAGAGCATTACATATATTTCCATTTTCTAGTTGTTCTCATTTAAATAGAATGTTTTGCGATAGGTTTAGAAAAGAAGGTGGAATAGTAGATTTTATTACAGAGGAAAAAGAAATTATAATCCCAAAAGAAGGAATAATTATTGATGGGTTATTAGGAACGGGTTTTAATAAAGACATAGATGGTATACTTTTCTCAACTATCCATTTAGCCAATCTTTCAAAATTACCAATTATTTCTATAGATATTCCATCAGGGCTTGATGGAAATACGGGGTTAATCAGTAAAGAAGCAATTTATGCTACAAAAACAGTGTATTTTTCATTACCAAAGACAGGATTTTTTATTGAGAATGGATGGAATCATGTTGGCAAATTAATTTATGCTGACATTGGTCTTTCAAAAAAATATATAAGTCAAGCAAAGGAAGATTTCTTTCTTCCTACAGAAGAAACATTGCATAATCTTTTACCGAGAATAAATAGAAAACGTCATAAATATGAAGCGGGATATGTCGTTGGAATAGCTGGTTCAAAAGGGATGAGTGGCGCTGCAAAAATGAGTGGTCTTGCATCATTGCGTAGTGGCGCGGGGATGGTAAAATTAATTGTTCCTAAAGAGATTGATAATGAAATGGCAACTCTAGCCGATGAAATATTACATTTTACATACGATGAAAAGGAAATTAACGAAGTAATAGAAATGTGTAGTAAAGCAAAATCAATTTTTCTTGGACCTGGAATAGGCAGAGAAAAAAAGACTTTTTCATTTCTTTCAGAGATTTTAATGAATTTAGATAAACCTTTTGTGATAGATGCTGATGCTCTTTATTATCTATCAAAGGGTAATCTAAATAAAATTCCCAAAAATTGTGTTTTAACGCCTCATAGAAAAGAAATGATGAGGCTTCTTTCTATTGAAAATGAAATCAATGAAAAAGAATTTATTAGTAGATGTATTGACTTTACAAATACTTATGATGTTATTTTGGTTGTAAAAGGAGCTCCAACTATTATTTTTTCAAAAAATAATACTCCTTATATTTTGCCATCTGGCGATCCTGGAATGGCTACAGCAGGGTCAGGAGATATTTTAACAGGTATAATATCAGCTTTAGTATCCCAACAAATTCCGATTTTAAATGCTTCATTATTGGGGGTATATCTTCAAGGAATAGCTGGAGAAATGGCAGCTATAGAAAAAACATCTTATTGTATGATAGCTACAGATATTTTGAAATTTTTACCTAAGGCCTTTTCAAGGCTTTGTAATTTAAATACCATTCAACAAAATTAGATAGACCTTGTTCTATTGAAGTCTTAGGAGAAAAATTAAGTACTTCCTTAGAATATGAAATATCGGCGTAAGTTTGTGTGATTTCCCCAGAGGGCATAGGCAGCTTTTTTGTTATAGCTTTTTTGTTTAATAGATCTTCTAGAATAGAAAGAAAATATGTTAATGAAACGCTATTATTATTACCTAGATTGAATATTCCATACTCTTTTGACAAGTCGATAGCGGCTATGGTTCCATTAATTATATCATCAATATATGTAAAGTCTCTTTTCATGTTTCCATTGTTATATAATAAGATTTCTTCTCCATTAATAATTTTTTCAGCAAATGTATAATATGCCATATCAGGTCGTCCCCAAGGTCCATATACGGTAAAATATCGCAGGCCAATTAGTGGTATGCCATAAAGGTGATGATACGCATGAGCCATTAGTTCGTTAGTTTTTTTAGTTACACCATAAAAGTTGGCAGGTTTATCAGTGTTATCAGATAAATTGAAAGGAATGTTTTCATTCAATCCATATATCGATGAAGAAGAAGCGTAAATAATGGGAATTTTAGGAAATAATTTGCATGTTTCTAAAAGGGAAAAAAAACCATTAATATTGGATTCAAAGTAATCTTCTGGGTTAGTAATTGAATACCTTACACCAGCTTGTGCAGCTAAGTGCACAATGTGAGTAATATTATTGTCTTCTATGACTCTTTTTAAGGATGATTTATCACGAATATCTTTATGTAAAACTTCTATGTTGTTTTCATTAAGAATTTTTTCTCTTTGTAATTTTAATGCTACATTATAATAAGAGTTGAAATTATCATATCCGATTACAAAATCATTTCTTTTTTTTAAGAATAAACAAAGATGAAACCCGATAAAGCCAGAAGCACCAGTTACTAGAATTTTTTTCATAAAAATATCACAATTTGTTTTCGCATAAAGAAGCTTATGTTATATAAAGTTAAGCAAATTTTTTCGTATTTATCATATAAGGAAGATACTTAATTGCATATGTTTTTTATAAAGAGAGCAATTTATTTTAGTTTATTAGTTATCATAAGTTTATTTGTTGGGTGTTCTTCAAATTATCAGGGAAAAGAAATTTTTGGAGCTGAAGAATTTGTATTAGACTCGTATAAAATTAGGGAAGGAAAATTTTCAATATTAGAATTAGAAGGACAAGAATACTCCGAATTATCGCCTCAATTACTAGAAGAGTATAAGGATACAATAACTGATGGCGATATATTGAATGTCATAGTTTATCATCCATCAAGAAAAGACATTAATGAATCTGTTATTTCTATTGGATCTCAAATAGGATTTAAAGTTGTTGATGGAAAAATATCACTCCCGGATATTCCACCAATATTTGTTGCGGGATTAACTTTGGAACAAGCAAGAGAAAAAATAGAAAATCAATATTGTAAGGATTTCAAAGAAGTTGAAATATTTATTTCGTATAAAAATCGCATCGTAAAAAAAGTTGAATTAGCAGGACTAGTGCAATTGCCAAGTATACCTGTTGATGGAAAAAAACGGTTATATGATGTTTTAGCAGAAGCAAAAATACCCCCTGAAGCAAATTTATTTAAAAGTTATTTTTTGAGAGATGGGAAACAGCTTCCAGTAGACTTTATTAAGTTATTAAAAGAAGGAGACATGAGTCAAAATATAGTAATGAGAGGGGGCGATAAAATTTATATTGCTGCACCATTAGCGGCATCATTAATGGTAATGGGAGAAGTTGCCTTGGAGCGATTAATAGATTTACCCGATGGTAAGATGTCATTGCGACATGCATTAGCTGCAGCCAAAGGAATACCATTTACTGGAGACAAATCTTATATTCAAGTAATTAGAGGCAATATTGCTAATCCAAAAATATATTTATTGAGTTGGGATCATGTTATTCAACTTCCAAATAATAGTCTTTTATTAATGCCTGGGGATATTGTGTATGTTGCTTCGAAACCAATTACTGAATGGAATAGATTCATTTCTCAATTACTTCCTAGTTTCACATATTTCGAACTTTTCCAAAAGAATTTGGGTAACGTAGGAATTATGTTTCCATGAGTGATTATATAAAAGAAGAAGATAACATTATTTTTTGTTTTTCAGATTTAAAAAATTTGGTTTTGCGTTCAAGAAAATTAATCTTTCTTTTTTCTATAATGTGTTGTTTGTTAACCCTATGTTTTTACTGTAAAAATCCACCTCTATATCAAAGCCAAGCTTTATATAAGGATGGAGAAGTGCTCAATAATATGAACGAATCATTTAAAAGCATGTTTATGTCATATGCTTTAGGTTCTAACTCTGATGGTAAAGCTATTTCACTAATGATGACAAATGCTGTTTTGAAACCTGTAGTTGAAGAATTAGGATTGCAAATTAGTTTATCTGGGAAAAGGAAATTTAGGAGTTATTTAAGTAATTTTTTTAGTCATATTAAAGTTATCACTAAAAGTAATATTAAAGATGAGAATATTTTTGAGTTTAAAAATGTAGTTTATGAAGGGGAGCTTACTACAAACTTTATCCTTTTCTTTCATGATAAAAATAATTTTGAACTATTTGTTGATGAAAAATGCATAGGGAAATACCAAATTAATCAACCAGTACAAACCAAGGATATAAAGCTTACAATAGTTAATGTCCCCACTTCTTTAAAGTTAAAAAAACATTATAAATTTAATGTATTACCTACTAACGATGTTGCTAGTTTTTATAAAAAGAAGTTAATTATAAAACCACAAAAAAACAATTCAATTCTATCATAAAAAACCTTAAACTAACTAAAG